>CAZNMG010000223.1:0-2762 GCA_964574075.1 uncultured Owenweeksia sp. | reverse complement strand
GAAAGTTCCCGCCAATGCCTCAAGGTCTTCCGCATTAGTTATCGGTTGCTTATTGGCACCTACAGCATCAATCATCGTTTCCTTCATTTCGTTAGGTTTTAAGGTGCTTAAAACCGAGACATAAACGGATGTTCCTAAATGGTGGAAGGGATTTTATTGATTGTATTCCTTCTTTAGTTTCCTTTCCAGAATAAAGGGGCCAAAAGGCAATAGTGACGCTATAACTGCCACGGCAACTCTTCCAGCTGACCACTTTAAAACCAGTGCCGTTTGCAGACCCTGTAGCAGATAAGCCAAAAATAACACCCCGTGAATCCAGCCTGTATATTTCACCATCAGTGGCATATCGGCCCAGTACTTTAGGGGCATAGCTATGAAAAGAAGAAGCAGGAACGAAATTCCCTCCGCTATACTCACATATCGAAAGCGCTGCAACACCTTTTCTGACTTTTTCTGCATTTCTTAAATTTTTGCAAAGAACGGTAAGCAATTCCTAATGGTAAAGCTGGTAGCTTACTTCTCATGGAGGTTCTCTATGAACTCATCAATCCCAAAATAATATCGAATAGAAACTGTTAACATTGCAAACCTTTTCTAACCTGAAAGAAATGATGAAAGAGAAACGTGAGATGCCCCTTGGTAAACTCTTTAGCCAGCTGGCCAAAGGTTACGTGGGCACCTTTACAAAGCGGCTCGAAGGACTTCCCATAAACCGGTATTTTTATCCACTTATTCTGATAGAGGACGCCAATGGTACGCTCAGCCAGCAATCATTGGCTAATGAGTTGTTAGTAGACAAAGTAGCTGTGGTGCGTATGGTGGATTACCTTTCGGACAATGGTCTGGTGATCCGCAGGCAAAATCCGGAAGATCGGAGACAGCAGTTATTACAGCTTACCGAAGCGGGAAAAAAAATGACTCCGCTCATACGTAAGGCAATGATTGAAACAAATCAACTCAGTCTGGATTGTTTCTCAAGTGAAGAAATCGTACAACTCGAAAACCTGCTATCACGATTGATATGCAATCTCAAGCAACAGCCCCAGGATTCGTATCACGTGGAGTTTATTAAAAATGAAAATCAGAATGCATAAAATTCAATACCTCATACCTGTACTAGTGGGATTGGGCATTATCTCTTCCTGCGATTCAGGCTCAGGCTCAGAGCTCAATGGAAGTACCCGTTCCGATGTGCTTGCTGTAGATTATGTAGTGGCCCAACCGCAGCCCGCTGTAAACAGCATAAAGATAACCGGCACACTCATTCCGGCCGAAACGGCCCGCCTTACCACACAATCCGAAGGTAAGGTGCAGTCCATTTTATTTGAGGAAGGCCAGCAGGTAAAAAAGGGACAGATACTGGTGCGTATCGACAATCGTGAATCACAGGCCCAGCTTCAGCGCTCACAGGCCCAACTTGAAACAGCGCTTAAGGACCTGGAAAGAAAGCGTGCCCTTGCTAAAATACAGGGGATCAGTGATGCCGAACTCGAGGCTGCCGAATTGCAGACCCAGACTTTACAGGCAAATATTGAAGAGACAAAGGTGAGGCTCGACCACGCCACCATACGTGCTCCTTTTGACGGTAAAATAGGCCTACGGTCAGTTAGCCCGGGCTCGTACATCACTTCGGGTTCCTCAGTGGCTACACTGGTTCAGGAAGATCCGCTAAAGCTTCAGTTTAATGTACCGGAGCGCTATGCTTCCCAACTTCGCGTGGGCCAGCAAGTAAGGTTTACCGTTGCCGGGCGCGATGAGATCTATGAAGCGGAAGTGTACGCAACCGAACCCATGATAAATGAGGCCACCCGGGCATTGCAGGTGCGCGCTAAAACGGATAATCCCGATGGAGCACTTATACCCGGCTCCTATGCCGATGTGGTGTTGACGCTCGATAGTATTCCGGATGCGTTGCTCATTCCCACGGAGGCTATTATTCCGAGGCTCAATGATCAGCTTGTTTTCAGGATCACCAATGGAAAAGCCGAAGAGGTAACGGTAAAAACCGGGGTACGGCAGCCCAGTATTGTCCAGATCACCTCAGGCATTAAGCCCGGAGATTCTATAATGGTTTCGGGCCTGCTACAAGTGAAGCCCGGCATGGCCGTAAAAGGCGACAAGGAAATTGAGGTAGAAACATTTGAGAATAATCAATGAATTTTTCCGCATTAAGTATTAAAAGACCTGTACTGGCCACTGTCTTTGGGATTGTGATCGTGCTGTTTGGAGCCATTGGTTTCAATTACCTGGGCGTGCGTGAATACCCGAGTGTGGACCCTCCCGTGGTAACGGTAACTACAAATTACACCGGTGCCAGTGCCGATATCATAGAATCGCAGATCACCGAGCCTCTTGAAGAGGAGATCAACAGTGTGAGCGGCATCAAAACCCTGAGCTCGATAAGTGCAGACGGGCGAAGCACCATAAAGGTGGAGTTTGAACTGGGTATTGATATGGACAATGCTGCCAACGATGTTCGCGATAAGGTTTCCCAGGCCATTCGAGATCTTCCCGTAGATGCCGACCCTCCTATTGTACAAAAATCGGATGCCGATGCCCAGACCATTTTCGCGCTTACCGTACAGAGTAAACAGCGCAACCTGCTGGAGCTTACCGACATCGGGATCAATGTTTTTAAGGAAAGGCTGCAGACAATTCCCGGGGTGAGCGAAATATACCTGTGGGGAGAAAAACTCTACTCCATGCGCCTTGAGCTCGATCCGGCAAAGATGACGGCTTATGGCCTTACGCCACTCGATGTG
>CAZNMG010000222.1:0-9031 GCA_964574075.1 uncultured Owenweeksia sp. | reverse complement strand
GCCCTGAGCGGCCCTACCACAAATACTTTCGGCACCATCGTATATGCTCCTTACTTCCGCTTTTTTGAAACCCAGGCACAGGCTGAGGCCGCTGCCGGTGCAAGCCCCGATCATGTGGATGTGCCACGATACATCCGTGATGCCGATTACTCGGAAGGGCTTCCAGGAACCCACTTCTACGTATATGATAATAACAACATGACCATACAGGCAGCTGTGGATGCTGCTGCAACAGGAGGCAATACCATAAATGTGTACTCCGGAACCTTCAATGAAGACCTTCTGGTGAATAAGACCGATATTCAGTTGATTGGCGCAGGTATCGATCAAACCGTAATTGACCACACCGGAGAACCGGGCGAAGGTAATGCGGGAGTTCACCTGCTGGCCAATGGTATTTCCATGACCGGCTTCACCGTTACAGGAGACATTTCGGACAACACCCCCCGCTACGGTCTTAAGGTTGGCACCAGTGGTGTTACCACCGATGATGTGTTGCTGGAGGATGTGAAAGTCACCCAAAGCCACCGCACAGGCTTTGACCTGGCGCGGCCCAAAAATATTACGCTTAGGAATGTGCACGCCATCGATAATGGCGGGGCCGGTATATTTATGAGCAATGCCGAAGGCGTTTCTCTTGAAAGCATTACCACCAGCGGCAACCCATGGACAGGCGTATCCATCGCCACGCGCCATGACTGGGCCGGGGATACCTATGGCATAGAGTTCACCGGCACCAATAGCTTTGGCGAAAATGCCAGTGCAAATGGGGGTGTGCAACTCGAAAGCGATGAGACTATGCTCATTACATGGAGCAATAATCCCGCTGATGGGGCCGATGTCACCATACAACAAACTGAACTGGGCTACGCCCTGAGCGGCCCTACCACCAACGCCTTTGGCTCCATCGTATATGCTCCGTACTTCCGCTTTTTTGAAACCCAGGCACAGGCTGAAGCCGCGGCCGGTGCAAGCCCTGATCACGTGGATATCCCGCGCTACATCCGCGATGCCAACAGCAGCAATACACCTCCCGCCACCAATTTTTATGTGTCTGATTTTGCCGATACCGCCATGACCATACAAGCAGCGGTAAACGCGGCAGTGAATGGCAACACTATCAACGTGGATGCGGGAAATTTTGAAGAAGATGTGCTGCTCAACAAAGTGGTCACTCTACTAGGAGGTGGTATCGGAATATCAAATATTATAGGCCCAAAGGGAGGCGATGGTGCCACCGTTCGCGTTGCAGCTTCGGGAGTTATTATTGATGGATTTACCATCACCAGGGATGGAAATAATACAACAGACTGGAATGATGGATCGCTCAATTTTGCCGGTATCGCCATTCAGGGGCAGGCAGTTGATGCAGAAATCCGCAACAATGAAATCAAGGAAAACCGCACAGGAATAGATGTGAATAATAGTAATGACAATGATATTCACAACAACGTACTTATTCGCAACCATACCGGTTTGCTTTTCCGAAACCAAACAGATAATACCAACCTAACGGAAAACAGCATAGTGGATAACCGCACTGTGGGTGTGCTGTTCCTCGATGCCAGTGGTGGTGATAATATTCCTGTTCAATCCGCCCTTAACGGAACATTTAATAATAACGACATCAGCGGCAACTGGTATGGGCAAATTGTAGATCGCCAGGCCGGTGGTTCACTGCCTACACCTGGTACCACCAACCTTAAAAACTTTGAATGCAATTGGTATGGCTCTACCATGCCTGTGTTTTCTGTTGAGAATAGTACTGAACCTTCCTATACCGTTCTGATTCCGACCTACTTTGGAGGAACTGCTACGGATACTGCCACTACCCCTGATATCCTGGGTCCGGGTGCTGAAAACTTTGACTACCTATTTATGCTTTCTGATGGCACGGATGATAGCGGGGACCCAGGTTTTCAACCTACCCCAAACTCATGTAACGCCTGCCCGGGTAGTGTTTTGGTTACTAACACCAATACAGGCTTGATTTACTGTTCTATCCAGGAGGCTATTGATGATCCTCTTACGCTGGCAGGCCACACCATTACCGTGGGTGCCGGAACGTACCTGGAAGATATTTTGGTAAACAAAGCGGACCTTAGCCTAATTGGTTCGGGCATCGACCAATCCATTATTGATCATAGCGGCCAGGCAGGACAAGGCAATGCCGGGGTCCACATCCTGGCCAATGGAGTTACCATGAAGGGCTTCACAGTAATCGATAATGATGGCGGTTCAACGCCACGCTACGGCCTCAAAGTAGGGACCAGCAGTGTTACCACCGATGACATAGTGCTCGATAGTGTGAAAGTGACCATGAGTTTCCGCACAGGCTTTGACCTGGCGCGGCCTAAAAATATTACGCTGAGGAATGTGCACGCCATCGATAATGGCGGGGCCGGTATATTTATGAGCAATGCCGAAGGCGTTTCTCTTGAAAGCATTACCACCAGCGGCAACCCATGGACAGGCGTATCCATCGCCACCCGCAGTGACTGGGCCGGGGATACCTATGGCGTAGAGTTTACCGGCACCAACAGCTTTGACGAAAATGCCAGTGCAAATGGCGGGGTACAGCTCGAAAGCGATGAGACCCTGCTCATTACATGGAGCAACAACCCCGCTCACGGGGCCGATGTCACTATACAGCAAAGTGAACTGGGCTACGCCCTGAGCGGCCCTACCACAAATACTTTCGGCACCATCGTATATGCTCCTTACTTCCGCTTTTTTGAAACACTGGCACAGGCTGAGGCCGCGGCCGGTGCAAGCCCCGATCATGTGGATGTGCCACGATACATCCGTGATGCCGATTACTCGGAAGGGCTTCCAGGAACCCACTTCTACGTATATGATAATAACAACATGACCATACAGGCAGCTGTGGATGCTGCCATAGAAAGAAACACAGTAAATGTGTTTGCCGGAACATTTGAAGAGAACCTGGACATCAACAAGGCTCTTACCGTTTCGGGAGTTGACACCACCACCTCCGGAACCATAATTATGGGCAGTGGAGGTGTAGTGGTAACCATGGCACCCGGTAGTGCTGCAGATAATCTCACAACCCTCAGGAATGTAAGAGTCACAGGCGGTACCACCGGTATCACTGTATCTTCATTAAACATCCTGGATTCCGTGCTTTCTACCGGGAATACCAATTATGGTATCTCGCTTAATGCGCTGAATCGTTTGGATATCCTTAATAGCAGCTTCACCCATAACCAGGTGGGCCTCAAAATTGCCTCAACTGTAAGCGCCAGCAACCTTGCTGTTGAAAATTCACACTTCGATTACAATAGCGGCTTTGGTTGGTACAGCGATGCCAACTCCAGTGTGGAGCCCGATCTTAGCGAGGTATCCATTCTCAATTCCTCTTTTAACCACAATGGTCAGAAGGGTTTTTATACTGAGCGTCTTTCCAATGGGGTTTTAGACAGTGTCGAAGTGGTCAACAGTGGTACCGCTGCTTACCAATATGCCAATGGAATCGATATAAACCTTAAATGGAAAAACTATTCCTCTGTTGTACTAAGAAACCTGATGGTTTCGGGTAGTGGAACCGGTGGTTCTGATGGCACCGGGGTGGCTGTAAAAGCACGAAATGACGGAAGTTATAGCAGCAACCCTGCCTTGTTAAATTTTCTGGTACTTGAAGCCAACAACATCGAATCGCCTGGTATAGCAGGCAGCGATACACTGACCGGGCTCCTGGTGGGCAATAATATCTCTCTTATTATTTTCGGTGGCACTAATACTTTTAATGGAAATGGAAATGGCTTCACCAATTATGCGAGCGCGGCTGGCCCTTCACTGAATTTGGCGAGTGCCGAGTTCAGTGGCTCCTTAGCCAACTATATTGCTAACCTAAGCATACGGGATATTGATGCCATGACGACCACCTTTGATGGAAAGATCGGCAACGATATGTCGAATGCCGAAATTCAGGCCACTGAGGACAAGATCTTCCATAAAAAAGACTTCGGAGTTCTCGGTCTGGTTTCCTTCTATACCCCTTGCATTGACACCGTGTATGTAAATGATACCGATCAAACAGGCGATGTTTATACCACAGCTATTGGTGACGACAGCAACCCCGGAACGGCCAATGCCCCCGTGGAAACCCTGAGCAGAGCCGTAGAACTGGCCTGCGACAGCGCTTATGTTTTTGTGGATGCCGGTGTTTATGAAGATGGGGTTATTCTTGATTCCACCTTCTTTATCCGTGGCCCCAACTACGGCATCAACCCAAACACCGGTACAAGGGTAGCCGAGGCTATTATTTACCCCAGCACCTCCAATCCCGATTATACCACCTCCAGCGTGGTGCATTTTTACCTTACCGCCAATGCTTCCGGATCGGAGATTGACGGCCTTACCATTGATGGCGACAACCCGAACCTTACCAGCGGAGTAGTGTACAATGGAGCTGATGTAGATGCCATAGAAGCTATTTCTTCCTATGATGGAATATCTGACGTCAGCATCACCAACAACATCATTAAGCAGGTAAGCTATGCAGCCATCGACTTTTACAACTATTATAATGGTGGAGATGCTACCTCAGGTAACCTCATTGCCGATAACCTTTTTGAAAACATTATTCCCTCCAATTCTCCCGGAGTGGCCATATTGCTTTACAATAACTGCTACACCACCATCCGCGACAATGTGATGGATGAAGTACGGATAGGAATACAGACCGGCAATTTCAGCAAAGCCGATCCGGGCAGCAGCCATGATATTTTTAACAACCAGGTAGAGGCGGGGCGTATTGGCATCTGGCACAATCTGGCCTATAGCAATGCAGCCAATTTCAATATTTATGACAACAGCATAGCTAAAGTAAGTGGTCATCCGGAAAAGCTGCAGGGACTGAAAATTACCTCACTAAACAACAGTGTAGGTGTAAACCTGACCGATAATGTGGTAACTGGTGCCGATATTGGCATTGATCTGTGGAACAACCCCACCACCAGTTTGGTAACTGTCGGGTATAACCAATTTATAGCTTGCGACACGGCCATTTTTGCTAACAACTACGATGGTTATAGCAGCAATGCCAACAGCAGTTCGTATGTAATTGATAGTGTCGATATCCAGGGCGCCCCGGTGGGTATCCTGGTGAAAGACAATGCCCTGAACTCCAACAATGCCACAGTGGCTGTAGAAATTAAGGGCCACACCGCCCTCCACGGCATTAATGGGCTGATTGTGGAGGGTCCGGATGCATCGGCTTCTTTCACAGGGAACGAACCGGCCGCATTTGTCTCACTGAACAACTTTATAGAGCTGGAGAATAATCCAGTGGATATCAATGCTCTGGAAGTACTCTTTTTAGGAAAGACCGGCAACGAGATGACCCCGGCTGAGCGCCAGGCCACTGAAGATAAGATCTGGCATCAGGTGGATGACCCTGCACTGGGTTACGTAAGGTTCTACGACTTGTGTTTTGACACACTTACCACGGCAGCTTGTGATTCCTTCACTTCGCCCAGCGGTAACCACACCTATACCGCCAGCGGCACCTATATGGATACCATTCCGGGAGCGGTTTGTGATAGTATTATCACCATTGAACTTACAGTGAACAACAGCTCCGCTGTTACTATCAATGAGGAGGCATGTGACAGCTACACCTCTGCAGGTGGGAAGGTTTGGACCACCAGCGGAACCTATATGGATACCGTCTCCACAGTACATGGGTGTGATAGCGTAATAACAGTGAATCTCACCATCAACCACAGTACGACCGGAACCGATGTGATCACTGCCTGTGATTCCTACACCTGGATTGATGGTGTTACTTACACAGCCAGTAACCACATCGCTACACATACACTTGCAAATGCAGCAGGTTGTGATTCAGTAGTGACCCTTGATTTAACCATCAACCACAGTACGGCAGGAACAGATATGATCACTGCCTGTGACTCATACACCTGGATTGATGGCAATACCTACACAAGCAGTAATAATACGGCTACGCATACACTCAGCAATGCGGCAGGTTGTGATTCAGTAGTGACACTTGATTTGACCATCAACAACAGCAATAGCGGTTCAGAAACTACCGTTGCCTGTGATAGCTATACCTGGCCTGCTGATGGAAACACTTACACAGCCAGCGGAGCTTACACCACCACTCTTACAAATTCCGATGGCTGTGACAGTACGGCAACTCTGAATCTTTCCATTAAGCACAGCACCAATAGCAATGTAAACCTGTTTGCCTGCGATAGCCTGGTGTCGCCAAGCGGAAATTACACCTGGACAATAAGCGGAACCTATATGGATACGGTTCAGAATGGGGCCGGATGTGATAGTGTAATAACGGTGGATCTTACAATCAGTAACAGCTCCGTAGCTACAATAAGCCCAGTGGCATGTGATAGCTACACTTCGCCCAGTGGCAAATACGTTTGGTCAACCAGCGGAACCTATCAGGATACCATTTCCAGTGCGTCAGGTTGTGATATCGCCCTTACCATAAACCTTACTGTGAATCAAAGTACTGCTTCAGGAATGAGTATGGTAGCTTGTGATAGCTTTGTTTCACCTTCCGGAAAAGTATGGACCACCAGTGGCAATTATTTTGACACCATCCCCAACTCTGTGGGTTGCGACAGTCTGATCTTCGTTTTGCTGACTATCAACAACAGCAGTGCTTCCACCTTGAACATAACGGCCTGCGACAGCTATACTTCCCCCAGCGGAAGCCACACCTGGACAACCAGCGGCACCTACATTGATACCATACCAAACAGCCAGGGCTGCGACAGTGTGATGACGGTGAATCTCACCATTAATAACAGTTCATCCTCCACTACAAATGAGATCGCCTGCGACAGCTATACTTCGCCAAGCGGAAACTACACCTGGACAACGACTGGGACCTATGTGGATACTATTCAGAATGGAGCCGGGTGTGACAGTGTAATAACTGTGAACCTCACCATAAAGGAGAGCACTTCCTCATCTTTGAGTGTCATAGCCTGTGACAGCTATACCTCGCCCAGTGGAAACCACACCTGGACGGCCAGTGGCACCTATACCGACACCGTGTCGAATTCGGTGGGTTGTGATAGTGTGATCACTATTTCCCTGCTGATCAGGAACAATACCACCAGCACCCGAACTGAGACCGCATGTGACAGCTACACTTCCCCAAGTGGAAACTACACCTGGACCACCAGCGGAACCTATAGCGATACTATTCCGAATGCCCAGGGATGTAACGAAGTGGTTACTGTGCATCTCACTGTTAACAACAGTACCTCTTCCACAACAAGTGTTACTGCCTGCGACAGCTATACTTCACCAAGCGGAAACCACACCTGGACAACAAGTGGAACTTATATGGATACTATTGCCAATAATAAGGGCTGTGATAGTGTAATGACGGTGAACCTCACTATAAATGAGAGTACCTCCTCATCAACCAGCGTGATAGCCTGCGAAAGCTATACCTCACCCAGTGGAAACCACACCTGGACAAGCAGTGGAACCTATACCGACACCGTTTCGAATTCGGTTGGCTGTGACAGTGTGATCACTATTTCCCTGCTGATCAGGAACAATACCACCAGCACCCGGACTGAGACCGTATGTGACAGCTACACTTCACCAAGTGGAAACTACACCTGGACCACCAGCGGAACCTACAGCGATACTATTCCTAATGCCCAGGGATGTAACGAAGTGGTTACCGTGCATCTCACTATTAACACCAGCACCTCTTCCACAACAAGTGTTACAGCCTGCGACAGCTATACCTCGCCAAGCGGAAACTACACCTGGACAACGAGTGGGACCTTTATGGATACTATTCAGAATGGGGCCGGATGTGACAGTGTGATAACGGTGAACCTCACCATTAACCAAAGCAATAGCGGAGCAGAGAGTGTAACTGCTTGTGATGATTATACCTGGCCTGCTAATGGCCTCATTTACACCAGCAGTGGAACCTACCACACCACACTGACCAATGCAGAAGGTTGTGACAGTGTAGTAACGCTGAGCCTCACCATCAACCAAAGCACCAGTGGCTCTGAAACGGTAACTGCATGTGATAGCTATACGTGGTCGGCTGATGGGAACACCTATGCCGCCAGCGGGACTTATAACACCACACTGACCAATGAAGAAGGTTGTGACAGTGTAGCAACCCTGAACCTTACGATCATAAACTCCACCGCTTCTTCAATTTCCGAAACAGCGTGTGGCAGTTACACCTCTCCAAGTGGAAATCATACCTGGACGAGCAGCGGTGTATATACGGACACCCTTGAAAATGCAGCAGGTTGCGATAGTGTGATCACTATTGATCTCACTATCAGCAACAGCACGGCCACCACTATAAATGCCACTGCCTGTACCAGCTACACTTCGCCCAGCGGCAATTATACCTGGACGACCAGTGGCACCTATACTGACACGATTAGCACTGCGTCCGGTTGTGATAGTATTATTACCATCAATCTGACGATCAACCCGCTACAGATAATTGCCTTTAACGTTGTGGATGCTCCCTCAGGATCACTTATATCTCCGCTGACTGAGGGATACGTGATCAATAAAGCAGCATTGGGCAGTTTTAGTATAGAGGCTATTCCATGTGACGGGCCTGTGGGCAGTGTTGAATTGTATCTCAATGGTGTGAAGATCGCGACCGAGAATATAGAGCCTTACTCCATCAATGGTGATAATCCAAAAGGAAGCTTCCGCCCCTGGAATCCTCCGGCCGGATCCTACACCCTCACCAGCATCCCCTATTCAGGAGGTAGTGGAAACGGCACATCCGGTACTTCGCTCACCGTAAACTTCACTGTAGTGGAAAGCGGCCCGGTTGCTGACTGTAACGGTGATGTTGGTGGCACAGCCTACCTGAATGACTGCAACATCTGCGTGGAAGGCAACACAGGTTTACCTGCCGATGAAGGCAAAGACGACTGCGGAGTATGCGGTGGCAATAATGACGATAAGGATTGTGCCGGAGTATGCTTTGGCACCGCCTCCATTGACGATT
>CAZNMG010000221.1:0-6327 GCA_964574075.1 uncultured Owenweeksia sp. | reverse complement strand
CCCTTTTTATAAAGTTTCTCGCAGACTTTGGACCGGGGAAGGAACTGATCATCACGAACATTGTTTTTTCGGTCGGTTTCCTGATATACATCATTTACTCGATGATGACAGCCAACAGTCTCAACCGTGAAGTCAGAGCTTTGAATAACCACATCACTTCACTTAAAGGAGAAATTTCAAAGAAGGACAAACAGCTGGGGGAAAGAAAAAATAGAATCGATCTTCTGGAGTCAGAAAAGGAGACAGCCGAGCAGCAATTGGCTGAAAACAGCAAACAAATTGCCCTTCTTAAAGAAGAAATTACCGAACTTCGTGCTTCACAAAATGAAGCAAATCCCTAGCAGTATCTATGCTCGAAGTATTTCTGCTGGCTGTACCGCTGGGTATTGCCCTTAGCTTTGCAGCCGGGCCGGTGTTTTTTGTTGTGGTTGAAACCAGCATTTCCCGGGGCAAAACCAAGGCCGTGATGCTGGATATTGGCGCCCTTCTGGCCGATGTCTTTTTTATCGCTATTGCTTTTTACGGCAGCCAATCCCTGCTTGATACGATCCGAAACAACTTTTGGGTAACCACTCTCAGCGGTTTGGCAGTAGTTGTTTTTGGCGGCTATTACATTCTTAAATCACACCGATCGGGACAGTTTCAGCGTAAGATGGAGCTTTCCCGAAAACGCCACTTTTTCATCAAGGGCTTTCTGCTCAACTTTTTAAACATTGGTGTGCTGCTTTACTGGATCGCCACCACAGTGGCCGTAAGTGGCCTTCTCGACCACAGCGGAGAGAAAATGCTGTGGTTTTATGCCGGGGTGCTCGCTACGTATATGTTTATCGACATTTTTAAGATCTACTTTGCCAATCGCTTTAAGGAGCGGCTCAGCGGCCGCAAAATTCAGGTGGTGGAAAAGATCATCGGCTACGTGCTGGTAGTATTTGGGATCTTTCTGGTGGTGAAGAATTTGTTTTAAACGGTGGCTGGTAAAATCTGCGAGCCATTTTTCACGCAGATCCCGCTGATTTCGCTGATGTTTCTCATAGGTTTACGGTTTCCATCCATTTTTTATCTGTGCTTATCTGCGAAATCTGTGAGCCATTTTTCATGCTGATTCCGCTGATTTTCGCTGATGTATCTCAAAGACTTAAGGTTTTCACCCATTTTTTATCTGCGCTCATCTGCGGAATCTGCGAGCTTTTTTTAATGCTGATTCCGCTGATCGTTCTTCCCATCTACAGGGTGAATTTATTTAAAGAACCTGTAGTATAACCTCGTAAAAACAAAAGCAGCGTCCCGCCAGCTATAGGGGGCATATTTAGAAATAAGGTACCTGTAATCCGGTACTACCTTGCGCTTAGGCTTGTGTCCATTATAGCTGCCCCAAGTTGTCTGCCCGGTGCGGATATCCGTTATTTTTCGTAGAAACCACTCACCTGCCGGTGGATTGGAAAGCTGGGGCGTAAAATACAGGCAATCCTCAAAGTAATAGTGATTAACCTGTGACCAACGGGTCCGCCCATTCTCTTTTATGGGTAAGCCGCCATGAATCAGATTTGCAGACCAGATCAGAAGGTCGCCTTTCTTTACCCTCAACGGCTCCAGCTGAAAGCCATGCGCATCCATTAATCCTTTAATAAAGGGCTCGTAGCGATCAATATAGAAACTGTTGCTTTTGGAGAATGTGGAAAGATCGAACTGATCAGAAAGGATGCTATAATCATAAATGGGCAACTTGTGAGAGCCCGGGTAATAGAAAACAGTGCCGTTCTCTTCATCCATATCCTCGAGTGCTATCCACACTCCACACATAAATCGTGGCGGAAAAGAGCTAAAATGAATGGTATCCGAATGGGGATGTTGTTGTGACCCATACTTAAAGTTGAGGGTCTGGAAAGGAATAGCCTCACGACCATAAAGCATGCGGAGTTTTTCAAGAACTGTGGGATGCGTGCTCAGGGCTTTCACCGCCTCGCTCTGCTGCCACAGGTTCATAGCCCTGGGATTTTCTTTAGAAAAGTGGTGATCAAGGTTTGATTCCAGATCGTGAAGGGCAGATGTTATATCAGCTTCTTCAAAAATATTGGAAAGCACCAGGTATCCCTTATCATGATAAAACTTCGCGTCCTCCTCATCCTTTGGTTTGAGGGAGCGCTCTACCAGCTCCTCTTCAAAAAAAGGCGATTCCACCCAGGGTAAGTTAAGTTCTGTCATCTTTTGTGATTGGCTAATGCGTTGAAAGGTATAAAAGATTTGCGGTAGCAGTGATTGTGCTCTAAAATCATTTAATTGGTCATGTCGAAAAAGAATATGAAAACCTGATGACAAAACGCAATAGAACGGCTTCTACAAAGACGAGGCTGATTTATAGGCTTGCTCTTATAAGGAGCCTCATCAGCAACAGGCTCAAAAGATGGCTTCTGCCCCAGCCCTCTCATTCTTTTCTTTTCATCCTCTCACCGCCCCACTGTGGCTCTACATTGCTCACGGAAATCCTGTTACTATCCAAAGAAGTGAGCGGCAACAATCCCGTTGGCACAAAAGAAGGTCAGCAATTGCCGGAGCTGCGGAAGAGGATGTTTCATGAAAAAAACCGATGGGATCCAAGTCACGAAATGGATTGGCACTTTATAAAAAAGGTGTGGAAGAAGCATTGGGATGTTACCAAACCTGTTCTTTTGGAGAAAAGTCCTCCCAACTTAGTTCGAGCCCTGGAAATTGAAAAGCACTTCAGACCAGCCTACTTCATCATCCTGGTGAGAAACCCCTATGCCCATTGTGAAAGTATGATGCGAAGAAATGGAGTTTCAGCAACGGAAGCTGCACGCGTTGCTATAGACTGTCTCGAACATCAACAAAGGAACTGTCACTCTCTCAAGCGTGTCCTGGTTTTGTCCTACGAGGATTTAACTACCAATCCCGTAAAGACGATAAAGCAGATTCAGGCATTTCTCCCCAACATTGGAGGAATAAACATTAAAGATAAAGAGTTCTCTGCCCATAACTCCCTTCACCGGAAGATGGCCATTGTTAACTTCAATGACCAAAGCATCAATCGCCTTTCGGCAAAAGATTTGGCGATCCTCAATGAGTGCTTTCAATCCCAGAGGGGATTACTGGAATATTGGGGGTATCAACTTATAAGGTAGACGAAATGATCTTCAAGTCTTAACCTTAACGGCTACTAATCTTATAGCTATTATTCTCCAGGTTCACATCAGTGGTGAAATTATACCTGTCGATGATCACTTCCTTTACATCCTTAAAAGAAATGGGGAGACTAAGGGTGTAGGATGGGTTGGTCCACGGCCACGGCTGAGAAACAGGCAGCACCATTTCACTTTTTTTGTGCCCGAGCATTGACAATAGCGGAATGGAATAGGTGATTTCCTCGCCCTGTTTCGTAACAACTGTCACATCCACAGGCATGGGCATTTCGCCTATTCTTTCCAGCTCAATTCGCGTAATATCTTTGCCCTCCTTAAGCACTTCTTTAATTCCATAGTCAACAGTCTTGAGGGTATTCATCGAGAAATTCAGGTACCAGTCGAGCTGCAGTCCGCTTTCCTGCTCCATCACCCGCAGGAAATCCCAGGGATCAGGATGCTTAAAACCCCATTTATGGTAATAGGTGAGCATGCCCTTGTTGAAATCCTCTTCACCAACTATATATCGCAACTGGTTGAGAAACAACTCGCCTCTTGAGTAGGCGGAAATGCCGTAGGTACGGTTTCTGGTAAAATAATCGGAAGGCGTGGAGAGCGGCTCAAGTTCCTCTTGCTGTACAAGAAACAGGTAGTTGCGGTATGCCTGCAGGTGAGGGTTTACCACCGGGTTTTCGCCCATCAGGTTGAGAACCTCTTCTTCGGCAAATGACGTAAAACCTTCATCCATCCACGGGTATTGGTTTTCATTACTTGCCAGCACCCCATGATACCAACTATGCGCTGCCTCGTGTACCATCACCCCGATTAAGCCGGCCATTTTTCCCGTGCCCTTCAGCATAGTGGACATGGGGTACTCCATGCCGCCATCACCCCCTTGGATCACCGAAAACTGCTGATAAGGATATCTGCCAAACCGGGCATTCATCAATTCAAAAAATCGTGCTGTGGGTTCGGGGAGGTTTTCCCAGGTGCTGTCATATTTGGAAAGGTAATAGAAATTAAGCTCCAGGTCGTCAGGACCGGGAAAGCGTAGCCGTTGATATGATTCATCGGCCGCCCAGGCAAAGTCATGAACTCCTTCTGCCTTGAAGTTCCAACTTCTCCTGTCGCTTCCGGTTTTCTTGTAATTCATCCGGGTGGCGCCAATAATAGTAGTTCCTGTTTCCCAATACTCACCTTCATTTTGCAAAATGCCCGTTCCGCCCAGGCGGTACTCATCATCAATGGAAATGGTAATATCAAAGCTGCCAAAATCCGCGTAAAATTCACGGGCCACATACGGATCGGGGTGCCAGCCATCTTCATCGTAAGCCGCCAGTTTCGGGTACCACTGGGTCATGGTATAATCTATTCCCTCCGCATTGTGCCGGCCGGTCCTGCGTATCTGTACCGGCACCTGGCTCTCGAACTCCATAGCCAAAACAGTGGATTCACCGGGTGGCAGCGGCTGATTTAAACGGGCTTTCAGAATGGTTTGGGTGATCTCAAATCCTATCGGCTCCCCGTCCTGGCTCAATTGATTTATGCGATGGTAGCCAATCTCATCGTCTTTAAGTTTACTGATGCGCTCCCCAACCCTTTTGTCGGGATCGGGAAGATTTAGTGAACGTATGTCCATCATGCTACCCGGCTGAAAAGCATTGTAATAGAGGTGGTAATATACTTCCCGCAGTGTGTCAGGCGAATTATTGGTATAGTTCAGTTGCTGAGTACCTGTAAACTGATCATTGGCTACGTTAAAGTCAATGTCCATAACGTAATTTACCTCCTGTTGCCAGTAGCAATCCGGAGATTGGCCAAAAGTGAAAAGTGGTAGTATAGCTAATGCTAGCTTCTTCATGAATCCTTTTTTAATATTTGTGTCTGGGTGAGCGGTCTTCCTAAAAAGAGGTGAAAATAAGTTTTCTCTGCCTTATACCCGAAATGCGCCTTGGACTAAAAATGTTCCCTTTGTTGGAGCAACTCCTTATATAAAGTATATTCTCCTTTGAGGTTTTGACGAAGTTTCTCCTTTACAGCAGGTTCGATCTCCGGCTTTGCAGGGTTTATATTTCTTTGGACGTAATCCAGGTTTTTCCAAGCCAGCCTTTTTGCCAATACTTTTAGATCTTTTTCGAAGTGCTCTGTACGGCCAATAAAATAAAGGCTTTCGGGATTCACTCTTCCCAGGTAGGTTTGCAAAGCATTAACCGTAGGGACGAATTCTTCCATTTCTGTGAATGCCACCAAGTCGGGTTTGAGTTCAACAAACCTGTTGTGCCGGGCATCGCCATGGTCAATTTCCTTTTTCCAGTGATAGTAAGCCGAAATGACCCGCTCAACAGGATCCCTTACCCATCCTACTATTTTGGCTCCCGGGTAGAGGTTCTTCCAGCTTGGATGCGCCTCTATATGTCCATGAACGGCTTTAACAAAGGGGTTTTTGCAGCGATACTCCCTGCCGGTGTTCCAGGTGTGAAGGTCTTCGTGCTGGTAAACGTATTTCAGGCGAAACCCGTAGTTATTCTGTAAAATGGCGCGAAAAGTGCTTCCGGCCGTTTTTGGAATGTGCACAGAAATAATCTCGGGATGGATCCTGAACAATCGCATATGGTGAAGTAAATGCTGCCTTTATCTAAAAAACATCGGCAAAACGGTGCTCGTCCTGTAGCCGCACCCCTTTTTCCGTGTGCTGCACCGTGCATAACTCCGTTTGGTGATCGTGCTCCAGAAAAAGGAAGTACCCTTTATCAGCAGCCTCATTCATAAACCGCTCTTTTTCGCTCAGCGTAATGAGCGGCCTTGTATCGTAGCCCATAACGTAAGGAAGTGGAATATGGCCGGTGGAAGGCAGGAGGTCCGCAACGAATACCAGTGTCTGATCCTTATATTTAATAATGGGGCACATCTGAGCATCAGTATGGCCGCTTACGGTAAGGACATCAAAACCCAGTGGGGTGGAATATACGCCATCCTTATCGTCATCAGCCTTCACAAAATTGAGCTGCCCGCTTTCCTCCAGGGGCAGAATGTTTTCCTTCAGAAACGAGGCCTTTTCACGGGCATTGGGTTTTGTTGCCCAGTGCCAGTGCCGCTCATTGCTCCAGAACCTGGCGTTTTTAAATGCCGGTTCATAAGCCGTTTTATCGTTGTTCCATTGGATAGCCCCACCACAATGATCAAAATGCAGATG
>CAZNMG010000220.1:0-3700 GCA_964574075.1 uncultured Owenweeksia sp. | reverse complement strand
TAAGCCATTGGTACTTGGTGGATCATTAGGTCGTACGGAGGCTACAGGCCGCGGCGTGATGGTTTCAGCACTTGCTGCCATGGAGAAGCTTAAGATCAATCCTTACAGGGCCGGATGTGCCGTACAGGGATTTGGCAATGTGGGTTCGCATGCATCCCTGCTTCTTGAGGAGCGCGGCTGTAAGATTGTTGCTATAAGCGACCTCAGCGGAACCTACTACAACGAGGCAGGCCTTGATGTGAAAAAAGCAGTCCAGTATCGCGATACGAACTACGGCAGCTTAGATGGTTTTGCAGAAGCTCAGAAACTAAAAGGTGAAGATATACTTACCCTTGAGGTAGATGTGCTGGTGCCTGCCGCAACTGAAGATGTAATTAACAGCAGGAATGCTAACCACATAAAGGCAAAGCTCATCGTGGAGGGTGCCAACGGCCCCACATCTGCAAAAGCCGATGCTATAATCAATGACAAAGGTATTATGGTAGTGCCCGACATCCTGGCCAACGCCGGTGGAGTAACGGTGTCGTACTTCGAATGGGTACAAAACAGGCTTGGCTACAAATGGACAGGCGAACGTGTCAACCGCCGTTCCGACAGGATCATGAAAGACGCTTTTGACGCGGTGTACAATTAGTCACAGGAATATGATGTGTCCATGCGTATTGCTGCATATATTGTGGCGATCGATAAGGTTGCAAAAACATATAAATACAGGGGTGGTTATTAATTAAACCACCTTTTCTTTTTTAAAGGCTTTTTAAATTATGACTATACATAAAGAAGGAAGAACTCTCCTGCTTGTTTTATTTGTGCTACTGGTAATTGCCAACCTTGTGGTATATAACTATTTTCCGGAGCACGACATGGTCAGGTACCTGGTACTCGGGGCTAGCATTGTTTTGTTTATCTTAATCCTGCAGTTTTTCAGAAATCCTATTATCAAACCAACTGTCAATGATAAGCAGGTGGTGGCTCCGGCTGATGGCAAGGTTGTAGTGATTGAAGAAACCGAGGAGACGGAATATCTAAAAGACCGCCGTAAGCAAATTTCCATCTTTATGTCGCCCGTAAATGTGCATGTCAACAGGTCGCCGGTAAAAGGCATCGTGCAAATGTTTAAATATCATGCGGGCAAATACCTTGTGGCGTGGCACCCTAAGTCAAGCTCCGAAAATGAAAGGACCACGATTGTCCTGAAGACCACCAATGGCAAAGAGATCGTGGTAAGGCAGATAGCAGGGGCTCTTGCACGCCGTATCCGCTGTTATGTCAAAGAAGGCCAGCAGCTACAGCAGGCTGAAGAGTTCGGATTTATAAAATTCGGCTCCCGGGTAGATGTTTTCCTCCCTCTCGATGCAGAGGTCAAAGTCAATATTGGTGACTAGACCAAGGGGGGGATGACGGTGCTGGCGGAGATATAAATGTAAATCAGAAATAAGAAATCAGAAAAATGAAATCTGAAATCGGTTACTGTGTTTAGGGCAGGCAAATACAAATTCCAATTTTTGGATACCAAAAATCAGGGGCTTTCAATCTCAAATACCCGTGCGCTGGCCTGCCCCTTTAGGGGTTAGGGGTGCGCCGGAGGAACGCAGGTTTCAAATTTATTTTAAGAAAAAACCTTAGCGCCCCCGCGCCTCAACAGTGAAGAAATTTCATCTTTCTGCTCTCATCTTTCTGATTTCACCTTTCAGATTTCTGATCTCATTTTCTTCACTTTCCCTTAAAATCCGGTTTCCTTTTTTCAATAAACGCCTTCACTCCCTCCTTATAATCCTCACTGTTTCCGGCGATCTCCTGGCAGTAGGCCTCATAGTCGAGCATCTGATCCAGCGATGAATTCCCGGCCTTATTTAGCATCTTCTTTATTATGCCTATGGATTTGGTTGGTGCCTTGGCGTAATAATCGGTATAATACTTTACAGCTTCATCGAGCTGCCCGGCAGGAACCGCTTTGTTAATTAATCCAATGGCTTCAGCCTCTTTCCCCTTGACCCTTTTTGCCATGCTGGCCATTTCAAAAGCCCTGGCGGAGCCAATTAACCGTGGGAGGAAATACGAAGACCCGGAATCCAGCACCAATCCAATATTTATGAACACCTCAATGAGCTGTGCCTCCTCATCGGCTACGATAATATCGCATGCCAGCGCAATTGAGCATCCGGCACCCGCCGCCACGCCATTGAGCCTGCAAACCACGGGCTTTTCTATGGTGCGAAGAGCTTTGATGATGGGATTGTACCGTTTATGAAGGGAATCCATAAATGATCTTTTCTGTCCTTGTGAGGCTTTAAGGTCCTGGCCGGAGCAGAAGGCTTTGCCCTCGCCGGTGAGCACCAGCACCCGAACATTATCATCCTTAGAGGCTTTCTTTAGTGCATCCTGAAGCTCGAATGTTATCTCATCATTTAGTGCATTATAAACATCAGGACGGTTGAATGTGATAGTTAGGACACCCTCCTGTAGTTCGTATTTTAAAAATTCATACATAGATCAATACTAAATGTTAAAATCCAAAAATCAATAAAGCGCTAAAGCTAAGGAAAAATCCTAAAAAGGCCCCGGCATAAACCTGTGGTGGGTTGTGGGCATTCAACAAAAGCCTGGCAGACATGATCAATCCGCATAGGAACGAAACGATCACTATAGGTATAAAAAGCTCATTATCGGGCAACACGAGGTTGATGCCACAAAGGAACCCCAGCACACTCCCAACGGCAATGGCATGGGCACTGATCTTCCAGAAGATGGTGATAATGGAGAGCAAGGCCAGCTGAAGTGTTATCGCATAAAGGATCACCTGGACCATATCATTAAGCGGCAGCTTCTCGATAATGAGATATACCGAGACGCCATAATATATAGTGATTATGATAAAAGGCAGCACCCTTTCCTTGCGCGACTCCATATGAAAGGAGCCTATGGCACCGGTAAACTTCAGCATTGCAATGCTGATCAGGGGTATGACAAAAGTCAGGACCAGGATGATAAGAAGGAAAAGCCGTAAAAACTCCGGTGAGGTTGAACCAATGATAAAAGGTGAAAAAAGTGCAAGCAGCGTAAAAAGCACCGTTGCCATAAGCAAGGGATGAAAGATTATGCAGATTGCCTGTGCAAATGTCCTGATCAACTTCTTAGAGCTCTTTTCTGAGTCGGGCAACGGGAATGTTCATTTGCTCTCGGTATTTTGCCACCGTCCGCCTGGCAATATTATAACCTTTGGCTTTGAGCATTTTTTCCAGCTTGTCGTCGGAATATGGCCTTGTCTTTTCCTCATCTTCAATGATCTTTTTCAGTACGCTCTTCACCTCACGTGAGCTTACGTCCTCGCCTGAATCAGTGGCGATACCTTCCGAGAAGAAATATTTCAGTGGGTAAATACCAAATTCCGTCTGAACGGCCTTGCTGTTGGCCACTCTGGAGACTGTGGAGATGTCCATGTCTATCATTTCTGCTATATCCTTGAGGATCATAGGCCTTAACTTGCTTTCGTCGCCTTCCTGGAAGAATTCATATTGATAATCGATGATGGCCCGCATTGTTTTTAACAGCGTATTCTGCCGTTGCTTAATGGCATCGATAAACCATTTTGCGGCGTCAAGCTTTTGTTTTACGAAGGAGACGGTATCCTTGAGCTTTTTATCTTTTTTGTCGCTCTTCTCATAGGCATGGAACATATCGGAATATGACCGGCTTACAG
>CAZNMG010000219.1:0-3849 GCA_964574075.1 uncultured Owenweeksia sp. | reverse complement strand
ACAGGTTTACTTCGGCCCATACCTTTAGTATGTGCGCCACATTCCCATTGAAGGAGAGAGGTTGGGAAAAGGTGAAACCTGCAGTGTCAAGTGTGCTGAGGCTTGCTCCCTGAATAGTGTCCCTTACTATAGCATTGTTATCCAACTGATAGGCAACAGGTATCTGGTTGAGCACGGAGGTTCCGTAGTTAACCACATTCACGTTCAGATTAACATTTGTGGCAGCCGCACATGGGCTGCCTAAACTGGTGACAATATCAATAAGACCTGCATCAGTTGGAGCTGTGGCCTTTATTTCCAGATTATCTATCGCTACATCGCGTTTTTTGGCAGAGGTGCTTGCAAGGGATGAAAACCGCAGTTTGATAATGCGCCCTGCATACGGGCTTAGGTCTACCGTATATTTTTTCCATGGGTCACTGCTACTCATCTGTTGTTCACCCTGAAGCCGTGCCAAATTTATATGCCAGGCCGAAACACCCAGGCCGGTATCAACATCCAGGCGCAAATGCTGAATATCTGCTCCGTACATGTGGTAATCAAAAGTGAAAGTTCGCGATACACTGTCCCTTAAATCAATACAAGGCGTAGTAAAGAGGGTGATAACGAGACCAACAGCTGGTGAAAACTCCGTATAGAGATAATTGCCTTGCCCGCCAGGGGACGCATCACCAAGGGGCCCTGTGGAAGGAGTAAAGGTTGTCCCAGTTCTCACGGACCATCCATAGTCGATAGAGTTGCCAGGGATCCAGTTCCAACCACTGCTTGCCGGAGGTATATCTCCCCTGTGAGTGGTACCGGAATTGCCATTTCCCACACCTGGTACCCATTCTGCCCCATCAAAATTTTCACGCCAGGGAAAGTTTGAAATCATAACCTTATTCAGGCAGAGACCAGTGCATTTGGAGTAACTGGTATCTATCACAAACTGATAGGTGCCACCGCCCTCTGGCTTACGGTTCAAATTACCACAATAGTCAGAAACTTCTATGTGGTATTGAACAGTATCAGAGGCATTTACTGTCAAATCTGCCACGTACTGGCTGGAGCCAGGTGCCTTAATCATATTTATGCTGGAAGGGGCAGAACCATTTATGCTGTAAAAAATGGTAACATTGTCTATTCCCGTAGCGTAAGTTCCTGAGTCTGTAGCGACTACCCCTAAAGAGTAGGTATTGGAACTATTATAGGTGATATTACCTTCCGGATTGGCAAGCACACAAGAACTGCTATCGATGTCAAATGAGAGTGAAGGTTTCCCTACTTCGCAATTTGAAGTCGTTACCTTGATTTCATCAATAAACCAACCCGCTGCAAACTGTTGTGTGGAGGGATCCTTAGCGGTAATGGAAGCAATAAATCTCAATTTCACATTTGGATAGCCTGAAAACATACCATTGGCAGTATCCGAGGCAATTCCAGTGAGATCAAACTCCTCATTTTTCCACCAGTTGTTGGTAGGTATTGCTGCTGCATTAAAAGGTGCCCATGGGGCGCTACTGGTGGTCATATATGAAGCACCACTAAAGTAGCCCGTATTGATAAAAAGACCATCAGTGCCCATATAACTGCTGGCAGTAACATATGACCAGCTTTGTCCGCCATCGGTGGATACCTCAACAAAGGCGCTGTTGGAAAGGACCAATTTTGCAATATGGCTGAATTGCAGCTTTACAAAAGGCTGGTTAACCGTGCTGAAGGATTGTGTTTCAAAATATACTGTGGTGTTTACCTCTGAGCCAGCCATTTTATAAGATTGAGTTGGAGAAACAGCTAACTGCGTGGTGACGCCACCCGCGGTGGGATTTGTTCCGCCTGTGGTACCTGCAGTAATGCTATCGGCCCCGGAGGGGAGATCAAAGTTTTCGTGGAAAACTACTGTTCCCTGGCCATAGGAAGTCCCTGCGGCCAACAGGAAAATACTTAGAATTTTTTTCATGACTGCTTTTAGTTTTTTATAAATCTTCTGACTTCTGTGGAGGAATCATCGGACGATTGCAGGAGATAGACTCCGGGGGGAAGTTGTACGATATCTAATTGAACTTCTTTGAGGGCCGCTGTTTGGCTGAGAATCAACTGCCCGCTGCTGCTGAGTATGCTGACCCTCCTTTTTGAGGATGCATTCGCATAGGTAAGTGTAATCTCTGATCGAGCAGGATTGGGGTAAATCTCAAAGGTTGAAAATTGGTTTTCCCTTAAAGCCGATGTTGTAGTATCCAGGCAATCCGACACATAAAATCCAACAGTATCGAGGGAAGCGTAATCTATACCGCAGACGCTGGTCAAAGTATTGCCGTCTGTTCCTGTCCGGCTGATAAGCACAAGAGTGTCATTGTAGGAAACTGGCTGATGTAAACGGAGCAGGATTTCATGACTCTCTCCATTCCCATTGGTGCCTATGGCAGCAGCTTCAACTATGGGGAGTAGATTGGAATCTGAGTTTATGATTGCAAAATCAGAAGCATCTTCGGCCAGGGTGGCAGCCAAATACCTCATTGTAGTGCGCAGTGTGATAGTGCTGTCACCGCAAAACAGCTGGATTAGGGAATCCGGTTGAGCCTCCAGGCCCCAATTGAGGGAGGTTGAGGAACATGCAGACATTATGGAAGTTTCTACATCACGGGTTATATAACCATTCGGAATCCAAATCTGTAGCAGGGGATCATATCGATAGGAAGTTACTGCAACTTTTACAACTACAACCTCGGGTTGTGAGGGAGTAAAGAGCAGGGTTCCGTTACTGTGATCCATTGTAAGGCCATTGGTCGTACTGATTGGTTGAGTAATGCTGTAACCCGGTTTGTATCCTTCGGGAGACGAACCAAAACAATCTCCTTCAAGAGGTTGTGCCAGAGAGTAGTAAAGGCTATCTCCATCCTGGTCTTCGGCTCTGTGTTTCCATAGCGATGGGGAGTTTATGCAAAAACTTCGGATCGCTGAGGTTTTAAATACCGGGCTGTTGTCCGGACCCAATAAGTTGTTCAATTTGGCTTCGGTCAATAAAGTCCCTGGAGTACTTAAATTGTCATTGCTATTTCGGGCATTTTCATGAAAGGAGAAGGTCCATTGTCCACATTGGCCGGTAAGGGTAACGTCTGCATAGTACCGATAAATCTCGGTTTGCACATAGGTTCCACCGGAGGTAATGTCCACACACTCTGAGTTTGCAGGTATTCTGATAGCTCCTGGTTGGCCATAGCAGGTGTCTGTTCCCGGGTTTGAGGGGTTACAGGGATATTGAAGTACAAAAGGGGCCATGGTGAAGGATCCAGACACCGGGGGCAGCAAGCATGCATTAGTGATGCAGAGAGCCGGGTTAGTTGGTGCCTGGATACCACTAACATCGCGGTAAAACTGAAGCCAGATACGGTAGTTGTAAGGATTAAGGGAGTCTCCTGTATATTCATACCAGATTTCTGCCCCCGCCATATGGGAGGCTTTGGTGGCAAAAGGCAAAGTGCTGCCAATTACAATTAAAAGGAATAGTAGCTTTTTCATGAGCTTAGCGTTTAATGAATTTTTGAGTGTGGGTAACCGAGTCGTACTCAGAAACCAGTAGGTAAACTCCTGCAGGAAGGAGACTTATATCGAGATAATTTTTTTGAAGGATTGCCTCTCCCGAATAAACCATCTGCCCGCTACTGTTTAGGATACTCACAGTCCGGTTAGAAGACCCATTGGGGTAAGTAAGGGTAAGCCGGGAACTTGCGGGGTTGGGATAAATTTCGAAGGCCGGGCGTATGTTTTCCCCTAATGCAGATGTTGAATCCACACAAGTGGAAACAAAGAACTTTACTGTGGAATTGAGATCTAATTGAATACCACAGTTGTTAATGAGGGTATTGCCAT
>CAZNMG010000218.1:0-6645 GCA_964574075.1 uncultured Owenweeksia sp. | reverse complement strand
TTTCACCCTTCTGGCTTGACCTGAATTTCAATGCCTGGGGCAGTACCCTTAACTATAGCCCGGTGAGCACTTATGATTATTACGAACCCCGTACCCCCGGTTATTTTCTCAAGCTTGAAGAGTGGTATTCCATCTCCGCATTTATCAGTACTGACTATCGCAAAACCCTGGCTTTGGATGCTAACCTGTATTACGAGCATTGGTTGAATTTTAACCGTGATGAATACACCCTCAATATGGCCCCGCGCCTAAGGTTGGGCGATCATTTCTTCAGCATTTTTACCTCCACTATTTCGCACACCAGCAACGATTACGGCTATGCCTACAGCGCGTCCGGAGAAGTGATATTTGGAAGAAGAGACCGCAATTCCATTAGCAACTCCATTGATGCACGCTACGTTTTTGACAACACCAAAACCCTGAGCCTAGTGGCGCGACATTTATGGACCGGACTGTATTATGAGCAGATGTTTCAGCTGCAGACAAATGGACTCCTTTCGGAAACGGATGCGGCCCTTCATAATGATCTTAACTTTAACACGGTTAATCTAGACCTTCGCTTTTCGTGGTGGTATGCGCCCGGAAGTGAACTGGTTTTGCTCTATAGGTTTGTGGTGGCCGCCACAGCCGATGCCTACAAGGCCGGATATATTGATAATTTTGACAACACCTTTGCCGTGCCTTCCCAAAACAACCTCAGTCTGCGCCTCACCTACTTTCTTGACTATAACCAGGTGAAGAAACTATTTTAACGGATGTTGTAGGTTTGAAGCAAATTATTGAATGCATGATTAAGGCCAGCGGAATTTCAAAGTCATACGGTTCCTTACAGGTTTTAAAAGGTGTGGATTTTGAAGCAGCCCAAGGGGAGATCATTTCTATAATGGGCGATTCGGGTGCGGGAAAAACCACCCTTCTCCAAATTCTCGGCACCCTCGAAAAGGCGAATGGCGGCACCCTCATTCTTAAAGATGAAGACGTCTTTCAGCTTTCGCAGAAAAAACTGGCGCGCTTCCGCAATCAACACATAGGGTTCATATTTCAGTTTCACCACCTGTTGCCCGAATTTACGGCTCTCGAGAATGTGTGCATCCCCGGGTTTATAGCCGGAAATGAAAAAAAGAAGGTAGAGCACCGGGCAACGGAATTACTGGATTTTTTGGGCCTGAAGGAAAGGCTGCATCACAAACCATCAGAAATGAGTGGTGGCGAGCAGCAACGGGTGGCGGTGGCCCGGGCGCTCATCAACAACCCCGAAGTTATTCTTGCCGATGAACCCACCGGAAACCTCGATTCCAAAAATGCTGAGGAGCTGCACCGGCTATTCTTCCAGCTGCGCGATCAGTTCAACAACACCTTTATTGTTATAACCCACAATCCTGAGCTGGCCAACCTTGCCGACCGGAAGTTGAAGATGGCGGATGGTAAGCTTCTTTGAAGCAGTATTTAGTCCTGAGTATTTAGTATTCAGACTTCGGCCAATCTCCGTACTCACTACTCACTACTAAATACTCCCTATTTTTGTCCCCATGATCACAACCAAAATAAAAGACATTGTAGAAAGGGAGATTGAGGCGATACGCAATATCCCTGTAGATGGGATTGTGGAAGGCGCGGTCGCACTGATCTACGAACAGGTGCATCAAAAAAATGGCAAGGTGGTGGTAAGCGGCATGGGCAAGGCCGGGCAGATAGGTGTAAACATCGCTACCACACTCAGTTCTACAGGCACTCCCGCTATTTTTTTACACCCCAGCGAGGCCCAGCATGGCGATCTGGGAGTGGTACAGTCGAATGACGTGATGTTTCTCATATCTAACTCCGGCAAAACGCGGGAGATACTGGAGCTGGAATTTTTGGTAAAACGGATGCACCCCAACATCAAGATCATTGGCCTTACCGGAAACCCTGAAGGCGATATGGTAAAATTTTGCGATGTAGTATTGAGCACCGGAAACCCGAAGGAAGTATGCCCGCTGGGCCTCACTCCCACTACCTCCACCACAGTGATGACCATTGTTGGCGATATCTTGGTGGTATTGATGATGGAAAAGATAAATTTCACCAAAGAGGAATATGCGAAAAGGCATCATAGCGGGTATTTGGGAATTCGGGCCAAAGAAGAGTAGAAGCCGAAAATGATGGCCACCATGGGCAAAAAATTTCAAAATAAGTACCGCAATGTATCCATCAGGCTACAACAATGGGATTATGCCTGGAATGCAGCCTATTTTATTACCATCTGCACAAAAAATCGAGAATATTATTTTGGGGAAATTTCGGCCGGAAAAATGCAGTTATCCCCCGTGGGCATTCTGGCAGACGTATTATGGTATGAAATTAAAAATCACACCCGCCATGTCATATTAGGAGCGTTTGTGGTGATGCCCAATCATGTGCACGGAATTTTGATATTGGATGATGGGAATGATGGAACGGATTCCACGTTGACGGAACCGGTAGGTCCAAGGCATGCCTTGGGCCTACCACCGCCAACGCCACCATCCCACCAATCCCCATCATTAACCCCCGGAAAAAATCGGTTTCAGAACCAAGGCCGGAATACGGTATCATCCATCATCGGGTCTTATAAATCGGCCGTAACCAGGCATGCCCATCGGTTAGGTCATGAATTTGAACTGCAGTCGCGGTTTCATGATCATATTATCCGAAACGATGAATCCTTTGGCAGAATAGAAAATTACATCATCACCAATCCTCTGAACTGGAAGGATGATAAATTCAATAGTAGAAATTGTTAATCAGATTCGAAATCGATATTAAATCTGGAAAAGCGCCATACGCATAAAATGAAATTCACCCTTATATCCGGCCCCTGCGCCATTGAAGATAAAGACACCGCCCTGCACATCGCCCAAACCGTAAAGGCCATTTGCGATGAGCTGGACATCCGGTACATTTTTAAAGGCAGCTACCGCAAAGCCAATCGCTCGCGCCTGGATAGCTTCACTGGTATTGGCGATGAAAAGGCCCTGAACATCCTGAAGGAAATTGGCCAGGAAGCAGGGGTGGAAACCATCACCGACATTCACGAAAGCCATGAGGCGGCTACAGTAGCGAATTATGTGGATCACATACAGATCCCGGCATTTTTATGCCGCCAAACCGAGTTGCTGCTGGCAGCCGGAGAAACAGGGAAAGGGGTAAACATCAAAAAAGGTCAGTTCCTTTCGCCCGAGGCGATGAAATTTCCGGTGGAGAAAGTGCAAAGCACCGGCAACCAAAATGTGTGGGTATGTGAGCGTGGCGTCACTTTCGGCTATTCTGATCTCGTGGTGGATGCCACCTCAATTTACCGCCTTAAAGCCCTGGGTGTGCCGGTGATTATGGATTGCACTCATTCAGTACAAAAACCCAATAAAACAGAAGGTGTGACCGGTGGCGACCCCAGCCTCATTGAGACCATTGCGCTTTCGGCCGCTGCCACCGGTGCCGATGGATTTTTCATTGAAACACATCCCGATCCTAAATCAGCCAAAAGCGATCCGCACACCATGCTACAACTGGACCACCTGAAAAACATCCTCGAAAAAAGCATGAAAATCAGAAACGCCCTTTCATGAACAACCTGGCACTTTACCACCAAAACCTGAAGTACCTGAAAAGAAAGGGTCTTCTGAAAACCATTCCGGAACAAGCGGAAGAACTGGAAAGCCTCCTTCTCATCGCCAGGGAAACTTCGCTACCGATGGAACACCTGCTTTTAAAGGACCTGGCACTACGGGAGGAAATCCGCAACCGCAATATTAAAATGCTGATCATGGACTGCGATGGCGTGCTAACGGATGGCGCTATGATTTTTACGAAAAATCAGGATGAGATAAAGCGTTTTAATGCCAAGGATGGCCAGGGAATAAAGCAATGCCATAAGCTGGGACTCCTTACGGGGATTATTAGTGCCGGGATCAGCACGGGACTGGTTGAAAAAAGGGCCGAAATGCTGGGTGTACCACATGTGTATGTGGGGAAACAACCGAAACTTGAAATACTTTCCGGATGGCTGGAAAAACTCCAACTCAACTTCAGGGATATCGCCTACATTGGTGATGATATTACCGATATTGAAATTCTCGAAAAAGCAGGAACCTCCTTCTGCCCTGCTGATGCGGTATCTGCTGTAAAACGCGTATCGGAAGTAGTCCTTAGCCTGAGAGGTGGCGAAGGTTGCGTAAGGGAGTTGATAGAGGAATACCTTCTCCCACTGCAAGGCTGAACAAATTTAACGCAAGGGGTTTACCTGTAGAAAACCCTGCTATGAAAGTTTTGCTGTTTTCATTAGTTCTGAGCCTTGCCACCCTCACCGCCTGCAACACGGTGGAGCAAGACAGCGAGGACAACCGCTATACCGGAAAAATTACCCAAACCGGCATTACCACCTATCAGTACGGAACCCACACCCTTACCAATGATGATACCTTTTACGCGCTTACCAGCGAAACGGTGGACCTGGATAAATATGTTGGGAAACGTGTAACGTTGAAAGCCAAAGAAATGGAAGACTATCCCGTGGACGGGGGGCCGGAGTACCTGAAAGTGACTGCCGTAGAGGAGTAAGTGTGGTTTTATTTAACTCCCTTTTTCTCATGAAATGGCTTTTTATTAGGTGACCCCAAACAATGGTTTTTAAGAAGCTGTTAGCAATAAAAAATTACAGACATGACGAATTATGTTGCGAGCTATAAATTCTCAGATCCCGAACTTGAAACAGATTTTGCCACCCGCCTCAAAAAACAATTTCCAAAGCTTGAGGAAGAAAAAGTAGGCCCTATAACTTTCCTTGCTTTTGAAGCACGTCAGGAACCTGCTGTTGAAGACAATATCCGTCACAGTATAAACAGTTCCAAAGTAGCCAATGACGATCTGGTGGCCTTATACTTTTCGGCTAAGAACAATCCCCATGAAATAAAACGGGTGCTGATCCTGGGCTCGGATGAGGTGGCGGAAGCAAAGCTTCAACATATCACCAAAGAACCGCAGAATAATATGCTGGTGGATTTCCTGGAGAAAACTGTAGAGTGAAAGAATTTTGGGGTTCACCTCTGCGCCCGAAAAGCTTAGCGGAAAATTCCGGCAAACGTAAATCCGGGCCAAGGTGTGGCTCTTTACCCTTCCTCGCGCTCGTTGTTCATGAACTGGGCCATCACTGCATCGCTCACCCCCATATTGCTGAAGCCGCCATCGTGATATAGATTTTGCATGGTAACTTTTCGGGTATAGTCCGAAAAGAGTGAGATTACGTACTGTGCGCATTCTTCGGCCGAGGCGTTGCCCAGTGGACTCATACGGTCCGCATATTTTATGAATCCATCAAAACCCTTTACCCCGCTGCCGGCCGTGGTTGGTGTCGGTGATTGTGAAATGGTATTTACCCTCACTTTTTTGCGTACGCCCCAGTGGTAGCCAAAGCTGCGGGCAATACTTTCGAGGTAAGCTTTATTGTCGGCCATATCATTGTAGTCAGGGAAACTCCGCTGGGCAGCAATATAAGTGAGGGCCACAATGCTCCCCTCCTCTGCCATACTGTCGAGTTCCCAGGCTGTCTGCATCACTTTATGGAACGAAACGGCTGAGATATCCCAGCCCTTGGCAAGCCATTCATAGTTGAGTTCGGTGTAATCCTTGCCCTTGCGCACGTTTACCGACATACCGATAGAGTGCAAAACAAAATCAAGCTTTCCTCCCAAAATTTCCTCTGATCTCTGGAAAAGTTCTTTCAGCTCATCCATATTGGTGGCATCAGCTGGTATCACCTCAGAACCCGTTTCTTCAGCAAGACTATTGATGGCGCCCATACGTAAGGCCACCGGTGCGTTGGTGAGCACAAACTTAGCTCCCTGCCTGCTGGCATGCTCTGCCACTTTCCAGGCTATAGAATTATGATCGAGGGCGCCAAAAATGATTCCCCGCTTACCTTCCAGAATTTTTACAGACATATATATGAGATTTTAGAGCGGCTAAAGTTAGAATTTTTAAGAGCATCAACCATTGAGGACGAATTCCTTGAATTCCAGAAAGTCATCCTCCTTCATCACCTTCTGAGTTTTAACTTGTCCGCCCTTTTTCCGCTTATGCTCGTGCCAGTCATGAAATTTTTGAGTGGGCACGGTAAAAACTTTCACCCCATATAAAGCCTGGGTACGGGCTACTCCGTAGTTCTTATTTATCTTTTTCAGACGCTTGTCAATTGTTTCGGCCAACACACTTTCATCCGCATCGGACGCCTTGTTATTTCCCAGGCCCAATATCCACTCGTGATAGTAATCGCCCTTTTCATCCTTTACTGCGGCCAGCGTAAACTCCTCAACAGGCAATCCGTGCTTTTTTTCAATTCTTTTGATGGCATCATTCATTTTATCTTCGGAGAGTTGGCTGCCTACCACATTCAGGAAATATTTGGTGCGTCCGGTTATCTTGAATTCATGCTCCTCCAGATCGGTAAAACGGACGGTATCGCCAATCATGAAGCGGTAATTGCCGGCCGGGGTGCTTACTATCAAGGCATAGTCGGTGTTGGTATCCACATCACTTATACCCACCACCTCAGGTTTTTCTAAAATATTGCCGTATTCATCAAAGCCCCGTTTATCAAAGGGAATAAACTCATAGAAAATGCCATGCTCATAG
>CAZNMG010000217.1:0-4972 GCA_964574075.1 uncultured Owenweeksia sp. | reverse complement strand
TATTTTAAGGACAGGCGCATCCAGATCAGTATCTTTATGTCACCGGTTAATGTGCATGTAAACCGCTACCCGGTTTCGGGAGTTGTCCGCTATGCCAAATATCACCCCGGAGCTTACCTTGTTGCCTGGCATCCAAAATCGAGTTTGCTCAATGAACGCACCAGTGTAGTGGTGGAAACGCCAGAAGGTGTACAGGTAATGTATAAACAGATTGCCGGAGCCGTAGCCAGGCGGCTGGTGATGTACGCCCGCGAGGGAATGAAGGTTTTGCAAGGCACCGATAGTGGATTTATAAAATTTGGCTCCCGTGTGGACGTTCTCTTACCTTTAGATGCCAATATTCTGGTGAAGGTGGGAGACAGAGCACGTGGTGGGGAGCAGGTGCTGGCCGAACTGAAGTAACTTTAGCATTAAACTTTCAGCTTTTCATGAAAGATCAGGAACTGGAAAAGGAATTTTGGAAACATGTGGATATAGCCAACAAAATGGCTCCGCAAACGGCAGATAATATGTTGGTGGCATATGGTTATTACAAACAGGCTACACAGGGCGATAATGATGAGGAGCGGCCCAAGGAATCATCAAACGTGATCCAAACCTTTAAATACGATGCCTGGAAACGTCTGGAGGGAATGGACAAGGAATCGGCCAAACGTAAATATATCGACACGATAAAGGTGCTTCAGAAGGAGAATAAGATCTAAACCAGTACCTCATGTACCCATCGCTTTGCCAAAGCCAGCTGCTCGGCCCTGGTCATTGAAGAATTATCGAGCATTCGTGCGTCATCAGCCTTTTTCAAGGGGCTGTCTTTGCGGGTGGTGTCCATTAAATCACGTTGAGAAAGGTTGGCTTTCACTTCTTCCTTTGTCACCTTTTTACCGCGGTTTATAAGCTCCTGAAACCGCCTTTCCACCCTTATTTCTTCACGGGCGGTTACAAATATCTTGAGTTCGGCATCAGGCAATACCACCGTGCCTATGTCGCGGCCATCCATCACCACCCTTTTGTGTACTGCCATTTTTTGCTGGGCTCTTACCAAAAATCTACGTACCTCAGGGATAGCCGCAACTGCACTTACACTATTGGCCACCTCCATATCCCTTATCGGCCCTTCTACATTTTCACCATTGAGAAAGATCTCTGCCTTTTCCAAATCATCGTTAAAATGAAACTCCACAATTATGGAATCAATGTCATGCACGAGCCTTTGAGATACCCGGCCATCAGCGATGTAGCCTTTGCGTAAAGCATAGAGAGTAATGGCACGATACATGGCTCCGGTGTCGATGTAGCGGTAGTTGAGGGTATGCGCCAGATCTTTGGCCAGTGTACTTTTGCCGGTGGATGAATAGCCGTCAATTGCTACATTAATGGAAAGGGACATCAACTTTTTTTGAAGTCGCCAATATCGGTAATAATGCTGAAATGATTGGCGCCCCCGGCTACGTGGTACATATTGCGGGCATAGTTGATCCGGAATTTGGAGATCTTTATACCCATACCCACTGAAAATCCGGCAGACGTTCTTCGAGTATCGAGGTTCAACTCCTGGCGTTTTCTGAAATTGTAACCAAACTGGATATTGAAGCTTCGGGTGGGGGCAAACTCCAGTCCCACCACTACATGCCGGAGCACGTTATTGATCATGCCGGGTCCGTCTTCTTCCACCTCGCCCGTAAGCTGGTTTACCACCCGGTCTCCCGGGTCGCGGTAGCGAAGATCAAAAGTCTCCAGTTGCTCAAGCGTGATCTGCCAGCGTAATGGCAAATGTTCAAACCGATTGGAAAAACCAACCTGAAGTTCAAAGGGCAAACTTTCGCGCTCCTGATGATAAGGGTTGAATTGGAAGCCGATATTTTTGGCTACAAATGCCAGTACCATTCTTCGCTGTGGAATCTGGTAAGTAGCTGAAAGATCTAGTGCCATTCCTGTAGAGGTGTAGCTGTCAAACCGTGACTGAATGAATTTAAGGTTTCCGCCAAAGCTCCAATTGGTATCCAGAGTGTAGGCATAGCCAAGGGTAAGCGCATAATCAGTGGCGCTGAAGGTTCCTAGTTTTACTCCGAGCGGGTCTGTACGCTCAAAGTCGCCATAGTTGAGATAGCGCAGGCTGGCATAAAAGGTGCCCACATTTTCGTAGTGGCGGGCATAACTCACATCACCCAAAAGAATATCGCTCAGGTAATCCACCATGCTAATGCTCACCTGTCCGTGCATATCGCTGTTGAGCAGAGAGGGATTCCAGAGGGCAAAGTTCAGGTCGGCCTCCGGATTGGCGATGGCGTTACCCCCCTGCCCGGCAACCCTTGCAGAAGGAACTATATTGAGAAACTGGTAAACCGAACGGCCTCCGATCTGGGCCTGACTTAAAGTGAGTATGAAAAAGCAGGATAGGGTAAGGAGTTTCTTCATAGGGTGCGAAAATACCATATAAACGGAAGTCGATCGGATTAATTACCTGAGGGGATGGATTGCTGCGGAAAATCAGAAGTAGTTTTCATAAAATCCCATCATTAAGATTCCCAAATCTTTCCGGTTTTTCGCTGTTATCTTTGAAGCTTATGAAGGTTTTGGTAATCGAAGATCAGCAGGAACTGCGGGAAGTGATCGTGCAATCCCTGGAAACCGAAGGTTATTTGGTGGAAACCGCTGCCGATTACAATAGCGCCCTCAGCAAGATCATCGATTACGAATATGACTGTTTTCTTATCGATATTATGTTGCCCGGGGGGAATGGTCTCCATGTCTTACAGGAACTGAAAGATTTGGGCAAATCGGGAAACGTCATCATCATCTCCGCCAAAGATTCCCTTGATGACAAACTGCAGGGCCTCGATCTGGGGGCAGATGACTACCTCACCAAACCTTTTCATATTGCCGAACTCAATGCCCGTGTGAGGTCAGTGTTACGAAGAAATACCTTCTCGGGTAACAACATAATTGAGGAAGCCAACCTTAAGCTTGACATGGACAACCGCACCCTTATGGTGGAAGATGTTTCGGTGGCACTAAACCGTAAAGAATTTGATATGCTAGCCTTTTTCCTGCTGAACAAAAACCGGCTGGTGACCAAAACCTCACTGGCAGAGCACGTTTGGGGTGATCATACCGACCAGGCTGCAGATTTTGAATTCATCTATTCACAGATTAAAAACCTGCGCAAAAAACTTAAAGGCGGTAAGGCCGGACTGAGCATTCAGGCAGTTTATGGGATCGGGTATAAACTTGAGGAACTATGAATCTCCTCAATCGATCATTAAGGGCTATATCAGTTGCACTCTTTGGCATCATCAGCATTTGGGCGGTGATCTTTTACCTGGGTCTTCTTGATGAAATATACGACAGCCTCGATGATGGGCTGGATAATGCCCGCCTGTTGATCATTCAGCACGCCCGGGAAGATTCTGATCTTTTGGCCAAAAACACCTTTGATGAAAGCAATTACAGCATCCGGGAGATAACAAGGTCGAGGGCATTGGAGATTACGGATAGTTTTAAAGATACCCTCATGTATATGCAGAATGAGGATGACCTGGAACCGGTCCGACTTCTCACCACTGCCTTTCAGGATGGTAACACCTATTATGAACTGAAGGTATTTTCTTCAATGGTGGAGGAGGACGATCTCATTGAAAGCTTCCTCTGGGGCCTTGGAGCCTTATATCTTCTTCTCCTGCTGGCCATAATTATCATTAACAATATTTTACTGCGAAAACTGTGGAAGCCATTTTATAAGATACTGCAACAACTGAAAACCTACCGGGTGGAAAAGGCTCAGAAGCCGGAAGTGGTTGAAACCAATGTAACCGAATTTGCAGAGTTAAAAACAGCCGCTGATGAACTTTTTGAACGAACGCTGACCACTTTCAGAAGTCAGAAACAGTTTACAGAAAATGCGGCCCATGAGTTGCAAACACCTTTGGCTACAAGCATCAATAAGCTTGAACTGCTTCTGGAGAGAAATAAGTTCTCTGACGCACAGGCTGCAGAAGTAGCACAGGTTATCGCCCTCCTGGAGCGGCTTACGCGGTTCAATCGGTCCTTGCTCCTTCTTTCGCGTATTGAAAACAAGCAGTACATCGAGAATGAGAGGATCAGCATCAACAGCATAGTAAAGCAGGCAGTAGAGAATATGCGGGACTTTGCAGATCATAAAATGCTCACCGTTACTATTGACGAAAAGGCTGAACTCTCAGTCACAATGAATCGTGAGCTTGGCAATATCCTCATTTCCAACCTTGTGAAAAATGCGGTGGTACACAACATTACTAACGGGAAAATTGAGGTAGAGATCAGGGACCGGAGCCTGCTGATCTGCAACACCGGAAAAAAACCTGCCCTTGATCCGGACAAGATTTTCCAGCGCTTTTATAAGGAAACCACCGAATCGGCCAACACCGGGCTTGGCCTGGCGATTGTAAAAGCGATTGTAGAGTTGTACGCCTTCGGGATCAGCTATTTTAAGAAAGAGGATCACTGTCTTCAAATTCACTTTAAAGACTAATTTGGGTCACACCTCGCCTTCCCAATTCTTTCCAGATTCCCTTCTTTGCTTTGTATCATAATTTAAAAAGATAATAGAAATGAAAAATAGCAGAGTGATGATTGTAGGAGCGCTGATGATTACCGCCAGCGCCTGCTGGGCCCAGGAGGTTGAGGCCAGCAAAGTGCCTTCCCTTGTTACCAATGGATTGAAGCAATCCTTTCCGGAAGCCAATAATGCCGAATGGGAAATGGAAGGTGAAAATTACAAGGTGGAATTTGATACAGGATTTTTCACCGAAGAACAAGAAGCCTGGTTTGACAAAACCGGAAAGCTTCAGAAACATGAGATTGAAATTTCGGAAAGTGAATTACCCCAGCCTGTAATAGCTAAGATAAAAGCTGACCATGCCGACTCCAGTATCGATGACGTGGAAAAGCTTACCGCCAACGGAAACGTCACTTACCAGGTAGAACTCGATGGACC
>CAZNMG010000216.1:0-3436 GCA_964574075.1 uncultured Owenweeksia sp. | reverse complement strand
GAACCCTGTGAGACCTGCCCCAAGCCAGGAAGGGCGCGGGATTTTCGATTAAAAGCATACCCGAGTTGCTGGCTCAAACATAACCCTTTGCCTGTAATTTAAAAAGGGCCGCGTACTTCTCGTCTTTCTCCAGTAGTTCTTTATGACTCCCCAGTTCCAGCAACTCACCATTTTCGAGAAAAAGGATGCGGTCTGCCATCCGGACGGTGCTAAAGCGATGGCTTATCAACACGGCCGTGCGCCCTTCTATCAACTCCGAAAAACGGATAAAAACTTCATTTTCTGCACGGGCATCAAGAGCACTGGTTGGTTCATCCAGTATCATAAGCTGGGCATCTCCCATATACGCACGTGCCAGGGCAATTTTTTGCCATTCGCCTCCGCTGAGTTCTACACCGCCTTCAAAGCGTTTGCCCAGAAACTGTTGGTAACGTGCCGGTAGCTTTTCTATAACTGCATTGGCGAGGCTTTTCACAGCACTGCTTTCTATCTTTTCCTGTTCCTCGAGATCCTTGATGTTGCCAATGGCAATGTTTTCATCTGCCCGCAATTGAAATTTCACATAATCCTGAAAAATGATGCTGACGTTTTTGCGCAGATCCACAATATCATAATCACGAAGATCAACGCCATCCAGGAGGATGCGTCCCTCGGTTGGCTCGTATAGGCGGGCCAGCAATTTTACGAGCGTTGTCTTACCAGCTCCATTCTCTCCCACCAGTGCCAGTTTTTCACCGGCCTGTAAATGGAAACTCAGGTTCTTTAAAGAATATCTTTCGCTGCCGGTATATTTAAAACTCACATTCTCAAATGTGAATCCCTTCTTGATGGGTTGTGGAATCTTTGGCTGGTCCTGTTGCAAATTGATTTGGGGCCTGAGTTCAAAAAAATCAAAAAGGTCCTGCAGGTAAAGTGCACTCTCAGCTATCTGGCTGAAACGGTTCATGATGCCCTGAAGCATATTGCGCATCTGCAGAAACGATCCCGCTAAAAAAGTAAGTTTTCCAACGCTGATCTCACCTTCAACGGTATCAATTATTATATAGATATAGGCCCCGTAATAAGCCAGAGTGCCTATAGCGCTGAGCAGGCTCCCCCAGAAGGCCCGGCTGGTGGCCAGCTTTTTATTGGCATCGTAATACTCCCACGCCAGCTTCTTAAACCTTTCGGAGATGAAATCCTGTAGCCCGAAGATCTTGATTTCCTTGGCAGTTTCATCGCTGGCACCGATATAGCGGAGGTAGTCGAGCTCTCTGCGCTGAGGGGTCCAGCTACGGGTGAGGCTGTAAGTGCGCTCGCTGAAGGAACTTTCACCAAGAAAAGAGGGGATAATCGCTATAAAAAGGATAACAATAAGCAGCGGCTTAAAGGCGATCAAACCAATAGCAAAAAAGACGATGGTAATAATATCCTGCAGCTGGGTAAGTACCTGGCTCATGAGTACTGTTCGCCCAGTGGTTTGCCTGCGGGCGCGTTCCAGCTTATCATAAAATTTGCTGTCTTCAAACTGGTAAAGATCAAGCGTGGCAGCGTGGTGGATCAGCTTTACCGAGGTCTCATTGCTGAAGAGATCGCCAAGCAGACTGTCAAGGAGCGTAATTCCACGGTTTATGATATCGCTCAGCAAGGCGAGTCCCAGTTCAAGGGCAAGGTAGATCCAGATAACCCGGTACTCCGGGTCCGGAGCTTCCATCTGAAGAATGATCTCATCGATGATGAGTTTTCCCACCCAAAGCATCACCACAGGGATTGCCGCTTTTACCAGCCTTAGTAGCACATTGCCGGTGGTCATCCACTTGCTGGTATGCCATATCATGCTGAAAAATCGGGGCAGGTTGCGAAATGCCCCTACCCGCTCCTTCAGCGGCATTTTATTTCTTTCCTTGCCTGTTGAAGCCATTCCGCAAAGTTGTGGTAATGCACTGAGAAAATGCTGACGTTCTGGCTATGAGCGAATAGAAAAAGTAAAAGCTCCTTGATTTTTCTTTACTTTATTCCATGAAAAACCTGCGACTGTTGCTTTTATTCCTGAGCTTTCCTGTTATTGCGTTTTCACAGGAAGAAGCTGAAAATACTTTTATGGTTGAAACAGAAGTGGGCATCATTATGCATTCTTCTGCTGCTACCCCTATGAATTCGCTTCAACTTAGCCTGGGGCCCCTACTAAATGAATGGTCTAGTTGTGGCTTATTTTTTAATGGCTACACGGCCACCGGTTCCTCCCCGGGTTCTTCTGGCTATGCCCCCATACCGCATGGAGCACGGGCAGGAATTTTTGGGCGAGCTTTTACAACAGGTGATGACGGTCATTTTCATGCAGAAGCCAGGGGTTCAATAGGAAAGATTTTTCAAACCGGGCTGTTGGACCACCCTGACCCTGATCGCGCCCGGGAGTTTTTATTTGGAGTAAACTTCGGCTACAACTTCCACATTGCCAATGACGCCTACTTTGGCCTGGCTTTCGGCATTGAGGCCGGTTCGCTGAAATTTGAAGACCCTCCCGACCTTCTCCTTCCACCCACACGCTTTAATGTAGGCCTAAGGATTCAAAAGCGGTTTTAGTATAGCTTTTCTGTTTTTTGACATCAGGAGGTGTATCTGAAAAACCGTCTGCTTCGACTCTATAAAATCAAGTCGCTAATCTCAGGATTTAAGCCGCGCGTCAAGAGTGATCTCTGCCCCGGTCAGTAACTTGCTCACCGGACAATTCTGTTTTGCTCCCCGGGCTATTTCCTGAAACTTCTCATCTTCTATTCCTGGTATTTTGGCAGTCAGGTTGAGGTTGATCTTATTGATGGAAAAACCGCCTTCTGTTTTGGTGAGGCTTACCGTAGCCTTTGTGTGCAGCTCATCAGGAGTAATGTTCTCCTTACCCAATGCCACCGCCAGGGCCATATTAAAACAGCCGGCATGGGCTGCCCCTATCAGTTCTTCCGGGTTGGTACCCGGCTTTCCGTTTTCCTCAAAACGGGCGCTAAAACTATAAGGCTGATCTTTCATCGCGCCAGTTTGGGTGCTAAGCTTTCCTTTTCCTTCTTTACCGGATCCTGTCCAGGTAGATTCTGCTGTTCTTTCCATAATGATATTAATTTCAGTGAGGCAACAACCATATGCCCATTCGGTTTTCACCACTTCAATTAAAGCTCTCAGAGGTTGGGGGCATAAAAAAAGGCAGAGAGCTATTTAACTCTCTGCCTCAAACACTTACCCTTTAACCAAACCTAATTTTCAACCCGCAAGGACGGGATGTTTTGAAAAGCTTTCTTCTACACGCCTTTTTATTTCTGCATTCATTTTAATACAGCTCTTTTTTGCATCCCTGAGAATATCAAGCCGGAGCAGCAGAAACGCAAGAACCCCACTATAACTCTGGGTGTAACGTAAACTGGTGCCGCGCTTGCCAGGGGCTAACTCAAAATTATACTCCCCGTCCAAT
>CAZNMG010000215.1:0-6916 GCA_964574075.1 uncultured Owenweeksia sp. | reverse complement strand
CGTAGGTGGGCACCCCAAGGTGGAGATCAGAAGCGAAGTAGATTTTTTTACCCGATGGCAATTGCATGGGGGCGAAGATAATCATGACCTGCAAACCACGACTGCTCAAATTTGCTACCTGAAATCACCGAAGCCGAATTTAAGGCCTGCTTGTACCACCGGTCCGGGTTCTCCCACTAAAAGAATGGAGGCATATACCTGTGAGGAAAACCAGTTGAAGGTAAAGGCAGCTCCAGCCTCCAAGGCAATTCCCGGTTTCCACCTGCTGCTGTAGGCATATTCGTTGCAGGAAAATGAAGCGGTGCCGGGGATGGTGTCAGTAACGAAACTGTAATTTGCAAAGGCTGGACCTCCTTTGAGATACTGGAAATTGTCCTTTCTTTTCCTGATGTAGCCATAAAGAATCTGGTAGTGCTCCAGTATAGGTCTGGCACTCTCACAAAAAAAGGAAATGTTGTTTAAGTAGGTTTGGGTATGAATACTGTAAAGGTGATGGTCTACCGCCAAATTAAGACTTAGGGAAGGCGAAAGACTGCCCCCATCAAAGTCGGAGACTGCCACTCCAAGATCGCCCCATAAGTAATTTCCGGGCTTGGTATCATCTAATGGTTGTGCCACCAATGAAGTGCTAAGAATCAGGAGGACCAGAATATTTTTGAGTTGAGCCATAAAGAATCATTAAAAAGGGAATTTAGCAAAATGAAAATAAACCGGCAGCTATAGCTATGAAGGGTGGCACAAAAAAGAGGCTGCCTCTTTCGAAACAGCCTCTTTGCATTTAGTGCGTTCTTTTAACTCTATTTTGCCGCTTCGTACCTGCGGTTTACCTCTTCCCAGTTTATCACGTTAAAAAATGCGCTTACATAATCCGGGCGCTTGTTCTGGTACTTCAGGTAGTAGGCATGCTCCCACACATCAACACCTAATATGGGAGTACCGCCAGTTTCGGCAATGTCCATAAGGGGATTGTCCTGGTTTGGGGTGGAGGTTACCTTCAATTTGCCACCGGCCTCAACAATGAGCCATGCCCAGCCTGAGCCAAACTGGCCTGTAGCCGCATTGGTAAACTCTTCCCTGAATTTGGAGAAGGAGCCAAAAGCATTGCTGATAGCTTCACTTACCGCGCCCTCGGGTTCTCCGCCTCCATCGGGGCTCATAATGGTCCAGAAGAGCTTATGGTTATAATAACCACCGCCATTGTTGCGTACAGCAGTGGAGTGCTGCGAAATATTCTTCATTATTTCCTCTATGGATTTATTCTCGTGCTCCGTACCCGCAATGGCATCATTGAGTTTGCTGGTATAGCCGGCATGGTGTTTATCGTGGTGTACCTCCATGGTTTTGGCATCGATATGTGGTTCAAGCGCATCGCTTGGATAGGGAAGATCAGGAAGTTCAAAAGCCATAATCAGTTGGTTTTTAGATTAAAATTAAATTTTGATTTTCAAAGGTAACAAGGCCTTTTGGGATAGGTTTAGTTAAACAGAGTTTTGCAATGACAAAATAAAGGGCCTTTATCGTTATCTGCTTGTGCCTGTTTTTTACTTTAGTGCTCCAAAGTTTTTCGGTTGCAAATTCTCCCCATGGCTCGGTTTCAGATTTATAATGCTTCAGCAGGTGCGGGCAAAACCTATAGTCTTGTTTTGAATTTCCTCAAAATATGCCTTGCTGATGACAATCCCGGTCATTTCAGGCGCATTTTGGCCATTACCTTTACCAACAAAGCGGCCAATGAAATGAAGGCCCGTATCCTCGAGGCGCTTCAAAGCTTGGCGGAATATGAAAGCGGTGACGAGGTGGCCGGGATGTTGGAGGATCTTTGTTCCCTGCTGGAGGTGACGCCCGAGAGACTGAGCTACCGCGCCCGGCAAGCTCTTAAAACCATTTTACATCAGTATTCAGCCTTTTCGGTTTCTACCATCGACAGGTTCACCAATCGTCTTATCCGCAGTTTTGCCCGCGACCTGCAGCTAAACACCAATTATGATGTGGAGCTAGATAACCAGGCGATGCTCACCGAGGCTATTGACCAGTTGCTGGACGGCCTCAGCGAAGACAGCCTTACCACCCGGGTTGTGCTGAGGTTTATAAATAGCAGTCTTGAAGAAGGCCAGTCGCCACGTCCCGAAAAAAGGCTTGCAGAAATGGGCAGGAATCTCTTCAGTGAGGAAGCCTTTCCACACCTCAAAAAATTAAGGAATGTCCCTGCTGAAGTAATCCTCCAGGCGGGAAGAGAGCTGCGTGAGGAAAAAGATACCATTGAATCGAACCTTCAAAAGGAAGCGCAGAACCTGCTCACTCTTCTCCATGACCATGGGGTAGAACCCCTTCATTTTAGCAGGGGCACCGTATACAACTATATTAAGAAACTGGCCGAGGGCAACCTTAATGACTGGAAGCCCAACACAACGGTAGACAAAGCTTTGGAATCGGGGATTTTTTACGCTGCCAGTAAAAAAACTGCTGATGAAGCCGCAGCTTTGTTTGCCCCGGTGGTCGACAGACTTCTAATGGGATTGGAGTCGATCAAAGGAATGTACAATGAGCTGCACCCCAGACACCAACTCATTTGCCTGTTGCTCAAAGATATTTACGCATTAAGCGTTTTAGCCGAAATTGATCAGCAGCTGCAACTGTTGAAGGAAAATTCAAACCGCCTTCCCATTGGTGAATTCAACAAGCTCATTAGTGATAAACTGGAGCATGAGCCGGCTGATTATCTTTTTGAAAAGCTTGGGGAGCGGTACCAGCATTTTTTTGTGGATGAATTTCAGGATACGAGCCGCCTGCAGTGGAAAAATCTTCTTCCGCTCATCAACAACGCCCTGGCGGGTAGTGGCTCGGCAATGATAGTGGGAGACGGAAAGCAGTCTATCTATCGTTTTCGCGGTGGTGAGGTAAAGCAGTTTATCGATCTAAGTAACAATACCGATTCGTCCAACAAAATAGTGGCAGGTGAGCAGGAGATAGAGCTTTATTCCCGAAAGACCGTTCTCCTTCCATCCAATTACAGAAGCCGGAAAAATATAGTGGAGTTCAACAATGAGTTTTTTCAGGGCTGTGCTCCATTGCTCGTTCACGATGACCATGAACAGATGTACATCGAGGGAAACCGCCAGGAAGTGAAGCGTGGGGAGGGTGGATATGTACATATGGAACTGATTGATGGCAATAAGCAGGAGTATGCAGAAGCGCAGTGCCACAAGTGCCTTTCTATAATCGAAGATGCGCTTGAGAGGGGCTTTGAACTACAGGATATTGCTATTCTTGTGCGGGGCAAAAGCCGGGGAGCACTGTTGGCAGAGTTCCTTTTGCAGAACAACATCCCGGTGATAAGCCCTGATAGCCTCAGCCTGCAGGAGTCGCGGGAAGTGAGAGGGCTGGTTTCCTTTCTCACCTTTATGATAAGGCCTGACGATCATCGAGCACGTTATGATTTTCTCGAAATGATCTTTGACAGGAAGGGCGGGGAGGCGGCCATTGGCGAAAAGCATGAGTTCATGGCGGGCTTGCTCAAAATACCTGCCGCAGAGGTTCATCAGCGGATAAAGGATCTGTTGCCCGGATATGACGCGGGCGAAATAATGCTTTTGCCATTACTGGATAAGGTTTATTACCTGGCCCGCACATTCAGCCTTTCTATGGGAACAGACCCCTTTCTTCACGCCTTTGTGGATGTGGTGGATAACTTTCAGCAAACGCGGGGTGAGGATTTGGCGGCCTTTGTGCGTTGGTGGGAGCAATTGGGTTGTAATGGATCGCTGGCTCTACCTGAAGGCACCAACGCAGTGCAGATTATGACCATCCATAAGAGTAAAGGGCTGCAGTTTAAGATCACTATTCTGGCATTTGCAGATTGGAGAGCCACCTTTGAACACAATAGCCGGGGTTGGATAAGTTTGCCTGCGGAGGAAACGTATGGGCTCCCTGCCGCCTGGGTGGGGCTAAAAAAGCCGGATGAAGGATCGCCAGATGACCAGTATTTCAGCCTCTGCAAGGAAAATAGCGCCAGCATTCACCTTGATAACCTCAATCTCCTGTATGTGGCGATGACCCGTGCCGTAGAAGAGCTATACGTGCTGAGCGGCAAACAACTTTGGCAACCTGCAACGCGGGTTCACCGGTACCTGGCTCATTACCTGCAGCAGAAGAATGCAGATGATCTTTTGATAATTGGCGAAAAGTTCAGGTATAAAAAATCGGACACTAAGCAAACTGCTTCTACACAGCCCATATATGAGCAGGCTGAGTGGCGGAGCAAGGTGCGTATAGCCGTAACTGCCCCACTTTACTGGCAGGGTAATGATACACAGGCTGATTACGGTAAAAAAGTACATGGTATTCTTGCAGAACTAAACACGGGCCATAAAGTTAAGAACATCCTGAAACAGCAACAAGAGGCCGGAATGGTGCAAGGAACTGAGACGGACGATTTACTGTCCATGGCTGAAGAGGTGGTAAATCATCCGGAATTAAGGGAATTCTTTTCCAATGATGTGGCTGTTTTTAATGAGAGGGAGATCCTGATCCCGAAGAAAGGGATTGCACGGCCCGACAGGGTGGTGGTAAATGGATCGGATATTCACATTATCGACTATAAAACCGGTAAACGTGAAATGAGGCATCGCCAACAGGTGGATGAATACAGAGAGTTGTTAACGGCAATGGGCTATCAGCAAGGAAAAAATATACTGGTTTACATTGGCGACACCCTGGAAGTAGAGCAATGGTAAAGCAGGCAACAGCAATTTGAATGAAAATTCCAGACTCTTCTGAAACTGAAAAGAAACTGGGTCAGCTTGAAGCGGCTAACTGGCATCGGATAGAGCATCTTGATTTTATGGCCAGGATGTTTTCGCACAATCTTCGCTCCCCGGTAGCGGGGATGAAAATGCTTTTTGCCCTGCTCGAAAAAGTGGATGAAAAGGAGAAGGAGGAGGTATTGGCTAATCTTCAGGAGGCTTCCAGCATGCTCTTTGGTATGATTGATGACCTGGCCACCGTTCTCATGGATATGCGCCAGCTGAGCCTGCCACCTGAGGTTGTTTCTGTGCAGAAGGTAATTGATGAGGTACTCGGGGAAATTCAACCTTCCGACCTTAAAAACCCGGCCTCTGTTAAGGTAGATCTCCAGCTACCGGAAATCCGCTACAACCGGCAGCACCTTAAAGTGATTCTCAACGAACTGCTTACCAACTGCCTTAAGTTTGCGAAGGTAGATACGTCAGCACAGGTGGTGGTACGTACCTACCGTGATAAGGAAAGGGTGATGTTGAGTGTGGAAGATAAGGGCCTGGGCATCGACCTTGAAATCTTTGCGAAAGATGTATTCAAAATGTACAAGCCCCTTCAGTACAAGTCTACCAACATTGAGGGCATGGGCCTCTTCAGGGTAAAGAATATCGTAGAGATAAACGGAGGCAAAGTGAGTCTTGAAAGTGAGCCCGAGGAAGGTACAAAGGTGTTAATGGAGCTTTACCGCGAGTAACTACTGCTTAAATCGGCTTCGCACATCGTTTTTATAGGAGCGGCTCACCGGAAGGTTAAAATAATCGCCTATAAGAAAAGTATCGTCCATCTCCACCACCTTATCGAGGTTTACAATGTAGGATTTATGTACGCGCAGAAAGGCCTCCGGCAACTGTGACATAAAAGCCTTCATCGTGCTGTGGACCACATAACTGTCATTGCCCACCAACACCTTTATGTAATCACCCATCGCTTCCACGTAATCGATGTTATCAGTATTGAGCTTTATCAAAACTCCGTCTGATTTTATCATGATGGTGTGAGACTCTACCGACTTGGCAAGGTTGTCAGCATAAAACTGCACCCGCTCGATAGCCTGGTTAAAGCGCTTCTGGTCAATGGGTTTTGACAGAAAATCAGTGACATCGTATTTGAAGGCATCAAAGGCATACTGCTTTTTGGACGTCACCATTACCACCTGCGGTATGTTTTTGTAGGAATCCAAAAGCTCAAATCCTGTCATCTCGGGCATTTCCACATCAAGAAACACCAGGTCAAGATCCTTTTTTGCCAGGGCCATTTTTGCTTCAAGAGCATTGTGATAGCTGCCTGCCAGTTTTAATGCCTTGTGCTCACTAATACATTGACGCAGCACCTCGCGCGAAAGGGCATCGTCATCTACAATAATGCATCTAAGCTCTTTCATACTGACCTTTACCGCAAGCTTCACTTACGAATGTTAGCTTTGCAGCGTTTGGAAACAAATAAATTGTTATTAAAAGATTCGGTTAATTCACGCTAAAATAATCAAGTATCTTGATTTTGAGCCGGAATACCAGAAATTGTTAAAATGTATCCCTGATGCGACTTGACAAATACCTGTGGTGCGTGCGCAAATATAAGACCCGTAGCATTGCCACAGATGCCGTGAAAAAGGACCGGGTAAAGATAAATGGTGATGAGGCAAAACCTTCGCGGGAAGTGCGGATCGGAGATACTATTGATTTTAACAAGGAAGGGATTATTTACACTTTTGAGGTTAAGGATATTCCGAAATCACGTGTCGGGGCAAAGCTTGTAGAGGATTTTATTATTGAGAAAACAGAAGCCGAGGAGCTGGAGAAAAGGGAATTTATACAGATGATGCGCAACTTCAACCGCGAAAAAGGCACCGGCCGCCCTACGAAAAAGGACAGGCGTGACCTTGATGATTTTAAGGAGCCATAATCTCATCCAATACCTCGCGCACCACCGGGGCATAAATTTTATGGCGGCCTTTAAATATCCTTCCCTCAACCGTAAATCCCTTTGCTGTTAACTCATCAAGGTGGGTGTGATATTTGGCGATGTTGATGTATTCATCTTCATCACCCAAAAGCAGGTGTACCGGTATCTTTTGCATCTTTCGGATGGCCATGTAGTGGTTGAGATCGGGCGGAAAGGCACC
>CAZNMG010000214.1:0-4720 GCA_964574075.1 uncultured Owenweeksia sp. | reverse complement strand
GGCCTGGGTGGCCGCCACCTTTTCAATGGTTTTCATCAGGTTTTTCATTGCCGGAGAGCGGGTTACAAAATCCTCGCTCTTCAGTGCCAGGGTATCTTCAAGATTGGTACGGGTTTGCTCCAGTCGTTTCACCTTCTTTTTTTCACGGCTGAATTTCAGGGCATTTTCTATGGTTGAAAGGAGTTTTTCGTTGGTCCATGGTTTTAGTACAAAGTCGAAGGCTCCCTTTTTTATAGCCTTTACGGCCGTTTCCACCTCACCGTAGGCCGTCATCAGTATCACTTCCGTTTCAGAGCTTACCTCCTTTATATGATCGAGCCAGTAAAGTCCTTCACGACCATCGTTGGTACCGCGCCTGAAATTCATGTCGAGCAAAATAAGGTCTGGCTGTAGGCGGGTAAGGGCAGAGTTTATGTCACGCGGATCGCATGAGGTTTCCACCTTTTGATAGTGCTGCTTGAGCAAAAGCCGGGCACTGGTGAGTACATCCTCATCATCATCTACTATGAGCAGGGTATAGGACAGTTCCATGAGGTGAAAGTAATAATTGATGTTCGATAACGAACAAATGACTGTTCGAAAACGAACACCAATTTTTCCAAGTGAATTGTAACCTTCTGATAATGAGAGGATGGATTTTTAGGCATGCCATTAGCCTAATGGCAAACAACTAAAACATAAAAATGGAAACCATGAATAATTTTAAAATCCTGACTGTAGCGTTTCTGTTTGCAGCCTTCAGTCTAACAGCTTCGGCAGCCGGAGAATCAGCTGCCAAACCGTTGAAATCAGCAGCCACAATGAAATCAGAAATCTGTAAGAGGGTGGATAACCTCAAGCTTATCGATTTTGATTTCAATGATGCCACTGTAGAAATAGCCTTTTATGTAAATGCTGATGGCGATGTAGCCGTGGCCAGCGTAGAAGGTGAGTGTTGCGTAGCTAACTCTTACGTAGCCAAAATGCTTAAAGATAAAAAGATGTACGTGGCTCCTGAGTTGCAAAATACCAGACACGAAATAAAGATCAGGTACGTAGTGATCTAAAACATCTAAAAAATCCCGGAATAAGCTGTGAATCAGCGGAGTTCTTTTTTATCGTTGGAAAAAATTGGTTGTTTAATTTCAAGTTCAAGTAGCAGAATTTTAGGGTTAATCGGTTATCCAACATCTTCCGGGATTTTTTCATCGAATTATCATTGCTCTTCATACAAGTAGAAAGCCCCTGGCCATATTCGCATAATCTATCCCTGTAGGTAAATTTTGTGTTAAACGTTAAATTGGCCGGGGCTTTTTTATTTTCAAAAACTTTAAGTCCTAAAAGAGCGGATGATCAGTTTACACCACATTTCTAAAATTTACCGTTCAGATTCCGTAGAAACCCGGGCCTTAGGAGAGGTGAGCCTGCAAGTGAAAGAGGGCGAGTTTCTCTCCATAATGGGGCCTTCCGGTTGCGGAAAAACTACTCTTATAAATATCATTGGTATGCTCGACACATTTGATGCCGGGCTATACGTGTTTAATAACACCGATGTAAAAAAGCTAAGTGAAAAGGAGCGGGTGAAGTTGCGAAAGGCAAACATTGGCTTTATTTTTCAAAACTTCAACCTGCTGGATGAACTTACCGTTTTTGAGAACATTGAACTTCCCCTGGTGTACCTCGGCATCCGGTCTCAAGAGCGCAAAAGCCGGGTGGAAAGGATCCTGGAGCAGATCTCACTAAGCCACCGCAGACATCATTTCCCTTACCAGCTCTCAGGGGGTCAGCAGCAAAAAGTGGCTATAGGCCGGGCCATTGTGGCCAATCCGCGAATAATACTGGCAGATGAACCCACAGGAAACCTTGATTCTGCCCAGGGCAACGAGATAATGGAGACTTTGAGCCGTCTTAATGAGGCCGGAACCACACTTATAATGGTAACCCATAGCATGAATGATGCTGCCTATAGCAACCGAATTGTAAAGCTGATGGATGGCCAGATTGTTTCTGAAAAAAACCTGGTGAATGCGTGATTTCAGGATTCTTTTTGCCATCAGATCGCTGATGAAAAACAAGACTTACACACTGCTAAACGTGGTGGGTTTGGCTATTGGTTTGGCAGTAAGCATCATCATTTACCTTTTTCTTCAAAGTGAGCTCAGCTATGACACAAGCTTTCCCAATCACAAAAACATTTACCGCATACATTCCGAATTCAAACTAAACGAGGAGAAGGAGCGCCTGGCCAGCAGTAGCATGGTTTTGGGGCCAATGCTTAAGGAGGAATTTGGTTATATTGAAAACTATACCCGCCTGATGCATATTGATGATAATGTGCTCTTCCGGTATGGTGACAAGCAGATCTACGAAGGCGGAATTGCCGTGGCCGATTCCAACTTTTTTAGCGTATTCAATGTGCCTTTTCGAAGCGGTGATCCGGTTAAAAGTCTTGTAGCCCCCCGCAGTATGGTGGTAACCCGCTCCTTTGCCGAGCGGTATGTGGGTAAGGCCGATCCGGTGGGGAAAATCATCAGCACCAATAACTACGATTATACCATCACCGGCCTTATTGAGGATCTTCCTGCCAATACACATCATCATTTTGATGCCGTTATCAGCTATTACTTTGAGCCTATTTCAAAGGAGGAGCAGCGCAAAGCCCTGTGGCTCTCTGATGCTTATACCTTCCTCCAACTCAATGATCGTGCAGAGCCCAGCCGCCTTGAAAATGACTTTAAAGGCTTCTACGACAAATATATGCAGCCGGTAGGAGAGAACTTTGGCGGATATTATCACATCAGCCTCGCAGCACTTGAGGATATACATTTTGGCGAAGCCTTGCAGTATGACCGGGCTTCAGGCGATAGCACCTACCTCTACGCTTTTGGTACCATTGGAATTTTAATACTGATCCTGGCCTGTATCAATTATGTGAATATGGCTACTGCCCGGGGCCTGCGGAGGGTAAAGGAAGCCGGGCTCCGTAAGATCCTTGGGAGTAGCAATAACGAAATCAGGCTACTCATTTTTGCCGAATCATTCGTATTGAGTTTAGTATCGCTTTTTATAGCCTTTGTGCTGGTGGAACTTGTACTGGAGCTCACTTCTTTTAATGCGGTAATGGAAAAGGACCTCGCCCTAAATTTCTCTAAAATTCCTTCACTGATCTGGCTTCCCGTTTTACTGGCATTGCTGGTAGGGCTGTTGAGCGGGTGGTATCCGGCAATTAATCTGAGCAGGGTTCAGGGATTGGCGGCCATTAACGGGGGCTACAGGGTAGGAAGGAAAAGCGCAGCCCTGAGGAAATTCCTGGTGGGTTTCCAGTTCTGTATATCTGTGGCAGTAGTCATCACTGCGCTGCTTATGTACCGGCAGATGGATTATGTGAAGAAGAAGGATCTCGGATTCAATAAGGAAGACATTTTGCTCGTTCCGGTATCGAATGATAGCCTTATGGCCAGTAAGATACCGGAAATGCAAAGGCAAATAGAGCAGACGCCTTATGTGCGCGCTACAAGTATGGCATGGTCTACGCCCGGGGGCAACCTGGAGCGAATGCTGCTTAGTCTTGAGCCTGAAGAAGAAGATGCACTTCAGCGTGACGTGGTGGATATTATGCACGTGGGGATGGATTATTTTGAAACGATGGAAATCGACCTTGTTGAGGGTAGATTCTTTACGGAAGAAGACCGCGAGGAAATAAAGGGAGTCATTGTAAACCATCAGCTGGTGGAAGGAATGCAATGGAACGCCCCTATTGGAAAAATCATTAAATGGGGTTTTGATGAGAGCGGCAACCAACTTTATGAAGGGAGGGTAGTGGGCGTGGTGGATGATTTTAATAGCCATTCGCTGCACGAACCTATTGAGCCTACCGTGATTTTTTTGCAGGATTATGAAAAAGGGACGATGCACATCCGGGTTGATAGCGAGCATCTTCAGGCTGCTCTCAATGATATAGAGAATATATGGGGCCGGTCAGAAACCCGCAATCCTTTCCGGTTTTCGTTTCTCAACAAGGATTTGATGAACCTTTACGAAGAAGAGCAACGTCAGAGTCGCCTCATCCTATTCCTCACCTACCTGGCTATTTTTATTTCCTTTCTAGGACTTACCGGCCTGGCCTCCTTTACCACCGGCCTTCGAACCCGTGAAATAGGTATCAGAAAAGTATTGGGTGCAGATGTCTTTCAGATGGTAAACCTCATTTTTAAGGATATGCTGGTGCTGGTTGTGGTATCGGTGCTTCTGGCCATACCCCTCGCTTACTTTCTCATCAGGGGATGGCTGGCAGGATTTGCCTTCTCCGCCAGTCTCGATCCTTTCATTTTTACCTTCTCCGCACTGGTAGCTGTAATAATGGCCTACCTTATAGTTACTTATCATTCTGTGCGGGTGGCGCGGAGCAATCCTGTAGATACGTTGAAGTATGAGTAGGTAAGGCATTGATAAGATCTAAATGGGGATGAAGGCCTCGTTGAAATTCTTATAAGTTGCAGATTGTAAGGGCAGGGTTACCTTTGCATCCGGGGTGACATAAAGCCAAGAGTTTTGCGCGGCAATAAAAATTTATATGAAAAAACTATTATTTTTAATAATCATTGGTTCCATCACCCCTATTTCCTATGCGCAATTTGAGCCCATTCAGCGTGAGGATCTTTACCAGGTGTATCTCGACCTTAATGAAGTGAAGGATGATAAACTGCCTGTGCAGATGGTAACTCCGTTGCTAACGCAGGAT
>CAZNMG010000213.1:0-3247 GCA_964574075.1 uncultured Owenweeksia sp. | reverse complement strand
AAACGTATAAGCAGCAGGCCGGACCTTACCAAAATTACAGCCATAGGTGCCGGTCCCGGTATGGGTACGCATGATGAAACTGCAGCGGTAATAAAGCACCTGATACAGGATTCAGGTATGCCAATGGTTTTTGATGCTGATGCGCTGAATATGCTCAGTGCCAATAAGACCTGGCTGTCGTTTCTCCACTCACAGGTAGTTCTCACACCACATCCCGGTGAATTTAAGCGCTTGCTTGGTGTGGATCGCCTGGGACCTGATTACCTTGAGCGGCTTAGCGAATTTTCACAGAAGAATGGTGTGGTAACGGTTCTGAAGGACAGCATTACGGCAGTGGCGGATAGCCGCGGAAATATTTACTTTTTCAATGAAGGCTCTCCGGCCCTGGCTTCTCCCGGCAGCGGTGATGTGCTCACGGGAATTATTTTAGGGCTTCTTAGCTCAGGTTACGGCCCACTTCAGGCGGCCTTGCTGGGGGTGTACCTCCAGGGCAGGGCCGGTACAATAGCGGGGCAGCAGCATTCACTAGAAGCTGCACTGGCAAGTGATGTGATAAATAGCCTGAGCAAAGCCTTCAGGGAGTTGTATCTATAAGCTGCCAATTTCACCTTTCCCCTGGCGCAGTACCTCAGGAACATCGTTGGTGAGATCAATGATGGTAGAAGCGGAATTGTCACCCATGCCGCCATCCACTACCAGGTCCACAAGGTTTTTGTATTTCTCAAAGATCAGTTCGGGATCGGTGGTATAATCAATGATCTCATCCTCATCATGCACCGAAGTAGCAATAATAGGATTGCCTAAAGCATTGGCAATAGCACGCGGAATATTATTGTCAGGGATCCTTATCCCTACCGTCTTCTTATTACTTTGAAAGATCTTGGGAATAGTATTGCTGGCATGAAGTATAAAGGTGTAAGGGCCGGGAAGGCTCCTTTTTAAAACCTTATAAGTAGGGTTATCCACCTGCCGCGAATATTCCGAAAGTTGGGAGAGATCATAAAACACCAGGGAGAAGTTGGCCTTCTCGGGTTTGATGTTCTTAAGGCGCGCCACCTTTTGCAGGGCTTTATTGTTCTTTATATCGCAGCCAAATGAGTAAACTGTATCGGTGGGATAAATGATAACGCCACCTGCCCTGAGTACCTCTACCACCTTTTGAACGGCTTTGGGATTGGGATTTTCAGGATAGATCTTCAGTAGTTCAGACATAGGTGAGATTTGAAATCCAAATTAAGAAATGCCCTCAAATAACAACTGCATTTCAGGGAAAGGTTTACCGGTTTCCGGCTTTTTTATGATCGGCCAGAAATTTTTCAAGGCCAATATCCGTAAGCGGGTGGTTCAGCAAACCCGTGATGGCGCTTAGAGGTCCTGTAATTACATCTGCGCCAAGCTCGGCACATTCAATAATGTGCATAGTGTGACGAACTGAAGCAGCAAGTATTTGCGTCTCATATCCATAATTATCATAGATCAATCTTATCTGCTCAATAAGTGCCAGACCATCCGTTGATATATCGTCAAGGCGGCCAATAAAGGGCGATACATAGGTGGCTCCGGCTTTGGCCGCCAATAAGGCCTGGCCGGCTGAGAAAACCAGGGTACAATTGGTTTTAATACCGTTATCACTAAAATATTTCAGGGCCTTTACCCCTTCGCGGATCATTGGCACTTTAACAATGATCTGGGGGTGCAGTGCGGCAAGGGCTTCACCTTCCTTTATAATGGTGTCAAAATCAGTGGCAATCACTTCGGCACTAACATCTCCATCCACTATTTCACAGATGTTGAGGTAGTGCTTTTTGATGTTATCCTCTCCGGTGATTCCCTCCTTAGCCATAAGGGAGGGGTTGGTGGTAACGCCATCCAAAATGCCTAATTCCTGTGCTTCTTTTATTTGGTCGAGGTTGGCGGTATCAATAAAAAATTTCATGTGTGCTATTTATTTACGGCAAAAGTAGCGCGTATGGTTTTAAGAGCCGGCTCTGTGCTCCGATACAGGTTCATTTTTTTCAACAACGGGAAGGGAAAAATAGAAATCAGTGCCTATACCGACTTCTGATTTAAACTGGAGCTGAGTGCCATGGAGTTTCAGCAGCTCCCGGCAAAGGCTGATGCCAAAGCCTGTACCTTTTTCATTAGCAGTGCCAGGGGTTGAATAGCGGCCCGGGGAATTCAGCAGCTTTTTCTGGTCTTCGGGAGATATTCCGAGGCCATTATCCTTAAAGTGCAGATGAATTTTATGATCCTTCAGTATACCACTCACCACCACTTTTCCGGTTTTGGCATGGGTGTACTTAAAGGCATTACTCACCAGGTTGCGGATCACGGTTTTGATCATCTCCTGGTCCGCATACACTATTACATGCTCGGGAAAATCCACCTCAAGCGTAATTTTCTTTTGGTGGTATTTGTCCTGGAAAGAGTTCACCACTTCTTTGATGATTTCATCCAGCTCAAAACTGCTCGATTTGGCTTCGAGCGCTCCGGTTTGGGTTTTCACCCACTCCAGCAGGCTTTCCAGGAGGTTTTGGGTGCGCCCAAAATTTTCATTGAGCAGTTTAAACAGGTGCAGGAGCTCCTGTTTTTCAAATTCTTCAGGCTCCTCCACCACCAGTTGCGACATGGAAAGGGCAGAATAAACCGAATCTTTAAGATCATGGGCCAGGATGGAAAGCATGCGTTCCTTGGCTTTATTGCTCTTGTGAAGCGCATCGCGTTGCTCGGAGAGCTGTACGTTTATTTCATGTTCCCTTGTGATGTCATTCCCCACCATTACCAATCCTGCATTTTTGCCATCAGGGTGAGTTATTGACGAAAAATTTTCGAGGATATATCGTTGCTTTCCCTTGATTGTAATTTGCGACACCTCTTTCCAGGCACGGGTCCTGTGGGCTTTCTGCAGCCAGCTTGTCCACATTTTACCGGCCGGTGAAGGTGCCGTTGCCGTGAGGATGTTGTCGCCAGGCTTTAATTTACGACCTATCCATTTTTTCATAAATTTTGCAGCCGCTTTATTGATCAGGCGGATTTCGCCATTCTCCTGCAGCGAAATAATAGTGCTGTCGGTATTATTGACAACGGCCAATACCCGTTGATTGAGCTCGCGAAGGATGAGTTCATTTTGCCTCAGTTTATTTATCAGCCGGTATATATATACGGATAGTCCCACCAGCAACAGAAACGCAACCACGCAGATCCCTATAAACCAATCGGGCACTGTAATGACCAGTGGGTGGTAAAA
>CAZNMG010000212.1:0-2576 GCA_964574075.1 uncultured Owenweeksia sp. | reverse complement strand
CATCTATATCGCCAAGATAAAAAGCAGGAATGTGGAGAAGGCATACAAGGAATTCCGGAAGCGGAAGCTCAATATCCTCGGTGAACTTACCAAAGACCCCGCGGGTCGTCCTCATTTTTACGTGAAGGATCCCAATGGCAATATCTTCGAGGTGGTGCAAGGCTCTTCGTGGTTTAGTGAGAACGGTCATCTCACAGGCGGTGCCTATGGAGCTGTTATTGGCGTGAGCAATATCGCGCGAAGCATGAAGCTATACCACGATGTGTTGGAGCATAACCATGTGATCTACGATGAAACCGGCACCTTTGAAGATCTCAAGGTACTGCCCGGTGGCGAGGGAACCTATAGAAGAGTGTTGCTGCAAAATACGAAGCCGCGGCAGGGAGCTTTCGGCCCGTTGCTGGGGGATAGCCAGATTGAGCTTATTCAGAAATTGGATGGCGATGGCAGGAAGATCTTTCAGGATCGGTATTGGGGAGATATGGGTTATATCCACCTGTGCTTTGACATCCGAAATATGGCAGCCCTCAAACCCGAGTGTGAAAAGGCAGGCTTCCCCTTTACCATTGACAGCGACAATTCCTTTGACATGGGCCAGGCTGCAGGGCGCTTTGCCTATATTGAAGATCCTGATGGAGCGTGGATAGAATTTGTGGAAACCCATAAAGTGCCCATCATGGAAAACTGGGGCTGGTACCTCAATATAAAAGACCGTAAGCCGGAAAAACCCCTGCCCCGCTGGATGCTGAAATCACTGCAGTTTAACAAGGTGAAGGATTAAAAGGAAGGGGAAAATTAACTTGGGGGGAAAGGGCAATTCGGTGGGAAAACTTAAGTCGGTAATTCAGTAGGAAAGGGTAAGTCGGGGGAAAGGCCGGAGGAAATATGAAAGGGTAATTCAGCTGGAAAAGGATACTGTACACATATGACCCCCACTATCTCCATCATCACTCCGGTTAAAAACGCATCGCCCTGGCTTGAGGAATGCATTCATTCGGGCCTTGCTCAAGACTTTGAGGCCTGGGAATGGATATGGGTGGATGATCACTCCACCGACAGCACCCCCGCTCTTCTTTCAGCTTTCACGGAGAAAGACAGCCGTTTCAAAATCTTTTCAAACCCGGGAAAAGGAATAACACCAGCACTGGAGAAAGGCCTTGCAGAAAGTTCCGGAAAGTTCGTAACCCGCATGGATGCCGATGACCTGATGCCGGAAGGACGGCTGAGGAAAATGGTTTCTGAAGTTGAGATGGCTCCACCTAAAACTGTAGTAACAGGATTGGTCCGGTATTTTTCAGAAGAAGAAGTTAGTCCCGGCTACAGGGATTATGAAAACTGGCTTAATAAAATTACCAAAGCCCAAACCGGGTGGCAAAACATCTACCGTGAGTGTGTGGTAGCCTCGCCCAACTGGATAATGCGGTCCGCAGAATTGAGATCCATCGGAGGTTTTACCGGTTTGGACTATCCGGAGGATTACGACCTGGTGTTCAGGTGGTACCAAAATGATTTTACCTTAAAGGCCTTGCCCGAAGTAACACTGCTATGGCGGGAACACCCATTCCGTACTTCCCGGATTTCTGATGATTATAACCAGCAGGCATTTTTTGAACTCAAACTTCAGCGGTTTACTGCCCTCAATTACCGGGGCAACGGGGTTGTATTGTGGGGGCAGGGGAGGAAAGCAAAACTGGCAGAAAGATTTCTGAAGGAAATGCATATTCCGGTGACCAAAATGGTTTTTGACCAGCAGGCTTCACCAAATAATCTGTCCTATACCTCAATTGAAAAAATTGAAAACCCGCAGCTGCTCATCGCTGTGTTTCCTCCGCAAAATCAGCGCAAACGTATACAGGAGTACCTTTGGGGCCTCCATTTAAAAGAAGGTGTTAACTATTGGTATTTATAGAATAGTATTGCGGCAAAATCCCGAATTTAGAGACATCAAATCCTTGGCAATATGAGCGAACAAAAACGCTGCGGCTGGGTAACCAGTGATCCGCTGTACATCCGTTACCACGATGAAGAATGGGGAGTACCGGTTTATAACGATCCTAAAATGTTTGAATTCCTCCTGCTCGAAACCTTCCAGGCAGGGCTAAGCTGGTTTACCATACTCAGGAAAAGGGAAAACTTTAAAAAAGCCTTTGCTGATTTTGACTACAACAAGATCGCACGCTTCACCGCTGAAGATGTAGAAAGGCTGTTGGAGGACAGTGGCATTATTCGCAACCGCCAGAAGATTTCGGCTGCCATTAATAACGCCTCCCGGTTTAAGGAAGTACAGGAGGAGTTTGGCAGTTTTTGCAATTATTTGTGGAACTACACCGGTGGGAAGCCAATCCAAAATAAACTTGAGTCTTTGGGACAGGCACAAGCCACAACACCACTTTCTGATGAGATCAGTAAGGACCTGAAAAAACGGGGTTTTAAATTTGTAGGATCCACTACAATTTATGCGCATATGCAGGCCTGCGGTATGGTTAATGACCACCTTACGAGTTGCTTTCGCCACAGCGAGGTAAAGGAGCTACAGTAGCTTCCGCGGCTTTCCGGCAATAAAATCCTTAAAGTAA
>CAZNMG010000211.1:0-7499 GCA_964574075.1 uncultured Owenweeksia sp. | reverse complement strand
ACCAACATCTGGGTGGAACTGCTGCTTTCCATAAAATTCACCGCTTCACCAGCGTCCTCATTCGGTCGCAGACGGTTCTTAAAGGCTGATTCAAATTCGCCTTCCAGCAGCAAAGCCATAGGCACCTTTTGCTGTTGAAAGAGCTCCTCGGCTGGGGGCGTATACAGTCTGCTTAGCTTCACAATATGAGGGGTGGCTACCACATTGCTGTAAGGGGAACTTCGCAAAAGATAAGTTTTCTTTATCCCTGGGCTTATTATAGTGTCTACGCTCGAAGGGAACTGCAAAAGGATCGCATTGAGATCTTTGGTGACAGGATGGTTTACCTGCGGAAGCACCATTGGAAAATAGATCCAGGGGTAGGTTTGCCTGCGATCCGAAACTCCGGCCGCGACCACATCCTGTACAAGGTTGGTATTAATCCGGGCTCCGTACCTAAAGAGCAGGTCCGAAAGATTAAGCCTGTCATAAATGGGGAAGGAAATAAACTGTGGCCCTTCGCTAAGGCTGTCCATATTAGCATGAATGGCATCAATCAGCCACAATACCTTCCCTCCTGCCATCACATACTGGTCCAGTAAAAATTTATCGAGGTCGTTAAAGGGCTTTTGTGGTTTTGCTACAATTAAGGCATCAAAACGGTTGAGCCTGCGCTGCTGCTCATTAAGGCTTATTTCCGTTCCCGTGCTGTCGCTGTTGAATTTTCGGATGTTAAAACGATCAATGCGATAATTGGCCGACAGCGCACGCGCAAAATCGGCTATATAATGGGGCTCCAGTTCGCCATGCCCCTGCAGAAACGCTACCGATGGCTGCTCAGAACGGACAAGGCTACGGATGCCATTGGCAAGGGCATACTCCAGATTTTGCACCGAAGCATTGATCTGCCTCTCGGGGCTCACACCAAGTTGATCGATGAGCAACTGTACGGGGTGCTCCTTATCTCCATAATTCATTATAGCCCCCGGAAATACCCGCTGTGTGCGCTGGCCGTCAGCCTCATTTACCTGCAGCTCGTAATACTTCAATCCCTTAAACTGCAGTTGTTCCTGTACATCTTTATTCACCTCCGGATCATCTTCACCGGCAGGGTCAATAAATTCGTACTGGATATTAGGGTTATACGCTCTGAATTCATCGAGCATCTGCCGGGTTTCGCGTTGCAGGCGCTGAAAGCCGGAGGGAAAATCACCTTCGAGGTACACCTTTACATAAACGATCTCATCGAAGCTTTCAAGTAGTTCCTTGGTGGCATCCGAAAGGCTGTAGCGGTTTTCAGAGGTAAGATCGATCCTGAAAAACTCCAGGGAGGCAATCACATTTACCACAAGCACAATGGCCACCATGATAAGAAAACGGACTATATCACGCACTTTCCTGTTTTTCATTACCACTTTCTGCTTTGGATTACCACCTGCGTAGCCAGTACAAAAATTGCGATCACGCTTATGAAATACACTATATCACGGCTATCTACCACCCCCCGACTCATGGAAATGTAATGCTCATTTATACCTAAATTTAGAATGAAAAGGGAGCTTTCGGCAAAATTCCCGACCTCAGCCAACTGATCAAAACCTATAAACATGGCCAGGCATAAGAACAGGGCAATGAGAAATGATACGATCTGGTTTTCGGTAAGTGATGAGGCAAACACGCCAATGCTCACATAGCTGGCACCCAGAAAAAGTAAACCGATATAGGAACCCCAGGCTCCGCCCGAATCGATATTGCCTACCGGATTCCCCAGTTGGTACACCGAAAAATAATAAATGATGGTAGGCAGCAGCGAAAGCAGCACGAGAATAACCCCTGCACTGAATTTGGATAAAATGATCTGCATATCCGTAAGAGGTTTGGTAAGAAGCAGTTCCATGGTGCCCCCCCGTTTTTCATCGGCAAACATCCGCATGGTGATGGCCGGAATAAGGAACATAAAAACCCAGGGCGAAATGATGAAAAGTGAATCAATGGAAGCATAACTCCCCTCCAGAATGTTGAAGGCACCCGGGAAAAGCCACAGCACAAAGCCGTTGACCAACAGGTAAACGATGATCACCAGGTAACCTGTTACCGAATTGAGAAAGCTCCTGATTTCCTTGAGCATCAATGCTCCCATAAGCTATAGCTTAGTTTTTGAGTGAAGACTCCAGGCCTTCGGTTTTTCTGAAAAAAGGGATTTGGTAAATGACCAAACTTCTTTAAAAAGCTGCGAATGTCGGTATTTTTCGAGGGATGACTCATCATCCCACCAACTGTAGGTGAAGTAAACGTTTGGTTTCCCGATTTCTTGTAAGAGCTCTAAGTGATGACAACCTTCAAAAGCGCGGATGTACTCCTTGTTGTTTTCAAAGTTGTGAAGAAAATCCGCGGTCTTTTGCGGATCAAAAGTCATTTTTACAACACGTACTATCATTCAAACATGATGGTTATAGGATTCTGCACTTCCACTCCCAGAAGGGTATTGGCCCCATTAAAAACTTTGCCCCGCGCACCGCTTACGGCTATCTCAAGCAGATCCTGCGAGTTGAACAATGCCATTATACTTCCATGGGCCAGCTCGTGGTAATGGTTGTGCATCTGCCTTATGCGCTGGTTGCGCGGTAGCATAATTGTAAAAGGCCTGTCCCTGCCCACCTCCTTAAATATCTTTAGCGAAATATTGCTGATCAGATTTCCAAAGTTATCGATGTATAAGACCACGCCCACTATTGAAGACTCCTCGTTTGAAATGCGTGGCCTGAGATTGGTGCGCGGGGCAACATCCGTAGCGGTGCGGCCCAATACATCCACATTTCCGCCATTGGCGAGAAAAACAGCCGAGCGCGCCAACACATCACGCGCTGGGAACAGAGTTTGCTCCTTCCGTAAATCAATCTCAACTACCTTTTTTATCCGCACCTCAGGATTAATGACCGGCAACAATCCGTTATCGGCCAGCAAAAAGAAGTGGCCGTCCATTTCGGCAGCAAGCAGCTTGCGGTTGGGAGCAATCTCACTCACCGCCACCAGGTGTACGGTACCTTTTGGAAAATGTTTATAACTATTGCGTAGGATAAAAGCCGCCTCCAGCAGGTTACCTGGTTCTATACTATGGCTGATATCTACCAGCTTCAGGTCTTCCGACTCGCTGAGCAACGTACCCTTGAGGGCCGCCAGGTAGTGATCGGTTACACCGTAATCAGAAGTAAGTGTGATGATTGCCATAGAAGTTTTCAAATCTGAAACGGAAGCAACAACTCCCCTTAAATGTTGTTACTTTTGCCTTCAAAAGTATTAATATTTGAAGCGTTCAACAGAGTACCACTTAATAGTTTTTCTACAAATTTGATTGAAAGAACAATAGTAATCGAGAATGCCGACCCACGGGATATTTACGGCAGCAACAACAAGTTTTTAAACCTCATCAAGTCGCAGTTTCCCGATCTTAAGATCACCGCGCGGGGCCATAATCTGAAGATAAATGGTGAGCCGGAGCGCATAGGGTACTTTGAAGAAAAGCTCGAGGAGATCACCGAGCACCTCAGCCGTTATAACTCCCTGTCCATAAATCAGCTGGAGCGCATCCTCAAGGATGAGATGATATTGCCTGAGGACCGCAACAATGATGACGATACCATACTTTTTGGCGTAAGCGGAACCCCTATTAAGGCACGTACCCTCAACCAACGTGCAATGGTCAGGAGCATGAAGCAAAATGATATGCTGTTTGCCATAGGGCCGGCAGGTACTGGCAAAACCTATACAGCTGTGGCTCTGGCGGTGCAGGCGCTTAAGGAAAAGGAAGTAAAGCGGATCATTCTTACCCGCCCTGCCGTGGAGGCTGGCGAAAACCTGGGATTTTTACCGGGGGACCTAAAGGAAAAGCTCGACCCTTATATGCAGCCGCTATATGATGCGTTGCGCGATATGATACCGCCCGAAAAGCTCAGCTTTTACCTGGAGAGTGGCACCATCCAAATTGCACCGCTGGCATTTATGCGGGGCCGCACACTCGATCGCGCCTTTGTGATCCTTGATGAGGCTCAGAACACCACCACCAACCAGATGCGAATGTTCCTTACGCGGATGGGTGCCGATGCCAAATTTGTGATCACCGGTGATGCCCAGCAGATAGACCTGCCTCACAAGCAGCGCTCCGGCCTTATGATGGCCAATCGCCTGCTCGAAAATATAGAGGGTATCAAATTTATTTTCCTGGATGAAAGAGATGTGATACGCCACCGTTTAGTAAAGGAGATCATAAAGGCGTATGATATCGAAGACAACCAAATTGAAGAAAGCCGCACTCATGGACGCGCTCAAAGAAACTAACTTTAAGCTGCCGGGGCAAACTGCTTTTTACCGCGGCAAGGTTCGAGATGTTTATACCATAAATGACGACCTGCTGGTAATGGTGGCCAGTGACCGCATTTCAGCGTTTGATGTGGTTTTGCCACGGGGAATTCCTTTTAAGGGCCAGGTGCTGAACCAGGTGGCCAACAAGTTTCTCGACCTCACCGAAGAAATAGTTCCCAACTGGAAGATCAGCACGCCTGACCCTATGGTAACCATTGGCCGAAAGGCAGCACCTGTAAAGGTGGAAATGGTAATACGGGGATATCTTGCGGGGCACGCATGGCGCACCTACCGCAGTGGTGAGCGCACTCTTTGTGGGATAGCTATGCCCGAAGGGATGCATGAAAATGATGCATTCCCCGATCCCATTATTACCCCCAGTACAAAAGCTGATGAAGGGCATGATGAGGACATCAGCCGCGAGGAGATCCTGAAACAAAAGCTGGTAGGTGAAGAGGATTACGTATTAATGGAAAATTACACCAGGGCGCTCTTCCGGCAGGGACAGGAGTTTGCCCGCGCGCAAGGGCTCATTCTGGTGGATACTAAGTATGAATTCGGCAAACTTCAGGATGGCACACTTGTGCTTATTGATGAGATCCATACGCCCGACAGCAGCCGCTATTTTTACCGGGATAGTTATGAGGAGTACCAGCGCAAGGGGCTTCCGCAGAAGCAGCTGAGCAAGGAATTTGTACGGCAATGGCTGATCGAAAATAGTTTTCAGGGCAAGGAGGGGCAGGTTATTCCTGAGATGGACGATAAATTTGTGGAAATGGTTTCGCACCGCTACATCGAACTTTATGAAAATATCACAGGCGAAAAATTCATAAAGCACCTTACGGATGACCTGCATGGGAGGATTGAATCCAATATTGTTAAATCATTAAAAACATCCCTGTGAAAAAAGGATTTTTTTTAGCGATTGCCCTGCTCACAGGCCACCTGGCCCTGGGCCAGTTCGAACTTGGTGCGAGGGCCGGTGTAAACCTTCAGCGAATAAAAGTGGATGAGTTTATTGGCGACAACACCTACTCAGAGGTACTGGAGGGAGAGCGGGAAGTGGGTTATCATGCCGGTATCTACGCGAAGATTGACCTGGTGGGTTTCTATATTCAGCCTGAAGCGATCTTTACGCAAATTAACAACACCTTTACTTTTGAAAATGGCACCCAAAGGCCCGGTGAGCTGGAAGTAACTTTCCATCGTTTTGATGTACCCATTTTGGCAGGAATAAAATTAGGGCCGCTGCGCCTCAATGCGGGCCCGGTAATCAGTTTCAACCTTGAGGAGCAGCACGATGCCTTTGAAGCGGGGTTCAGGCACGGGAGCTGGGGTTACCAGGCAGGTGTAGGGCTTAACATTGGTAAGATCAGGATTGATGGCCGCTACGAAGGACCCCTGAGTAAATCGGCAGACGCCATCACATTTGGCGAAAAAACCTATGCCCTTGATGCCCGTACCAGCCAGATCATTATCGGAGTTGGAGTTAAGTTGTTTTAGCCCCTTCGGTGCTAACCAGCCTTACTACTATTCCACCAGTTTACAACACTCTAATGAACTCTCGGCTCAGTATTCCCAGCTTCAGCAGTTCCGTATATTCCTCACGCACCGGTATTTCCGTCATATTTTTGGTAAGACGTGCGGCATGGCTTATCTGGTCGTTGAGTGAAAAGTAATAGTACCCGGTCAGTTGCTGTTCTTTTACCACAAAAGCACAGCGTTCACCACTCCTGCGGCCGTTGCCCTGGTAGATGGCTTCTTCAGGGAACTCTACCAACAATTGAAGAATATTTTTGCGCTCAGCCCCTTTACGGATACGGCCAAACATGCGAAGCGCGCGACCAGCCATCGTATGGGTAAGGGTTTTTAGAAGAGGCTTCTTCTTTCCTGACTTTGAAAGTTCCTCCAGGTACAGCCGGGGTGGCATCTCCCGCTGATCCATAAAAATACCCATCTCTAATGAGCCTTCCTTAAAGCGGTTGAAGGGTGGCTTTGCCGAACGCAGTTCCTCGGTCTTCTTAATTCGTGCCACCAGCCAGTTGCCCACAGGCTCCACCTTTATACTTGTCACCTGATCGCGCAACTCGGCAGCGCGCTTGCTTTCCGAGATGAATATCCGGCCTACAGCCGATTTTATATTATCGGAGGCTCCGATGTAAAGCAACTTCCCCTGGTGGTTGTGCAGGTAAAAGAGCCCTTTGTTTTCCTTTACCGAACGTTGCAGATCGCTCACCTTTTCCTTCCGGTTATCGCCCGGAATAATACTCTGGCCCATGATGCTGATCTTCTTTTCACGGTCCTTTTCATTAAGCACCTTAAAAAGATCAAGAGTGGCACGGGCATCGCTTTCGGCCCTGTGCTTACTGGTGCGGAAAATCCCCAGTTCCTCACAAACCGGATCGAGCCCATAGGATCGGAGGCCGGGAATCAGCTCTTCCGCAAGTTTTATAGTGTCAAGGGTTTTGCGCTCGTAGGGATAGCCAAGACGGCCAAACTCCTGCCGGAGCATACGGTAATCAAATTCCACATTGTGGCCCACCAAAATGGCACCTTCAGTGATCTGTACAATGCGTTTGGCCAGCTCATGAAAGCGTGGCGCACGCATCAGCATCTTTTCGGTGATGCCGGTCATTTTGCTCACGTACTTCTGCACGCTGCGATGCGGATGCACAAGGCTTATCAGCTGGTCCTGCACCTCCTGCCCGTCATACAGGAAAATCGCAATTTCCATAATGGCCTCCTTACCAAAGGGGCCACCGGTTGATTCTATATCAAGTACAGCAAACACGGGGCGAAGATAAGTATAGGTGCGGGGAAAAATTCAAGAACTGAAATCTTAAATGAAGTTGAACAAACTATAAATTTCGGGATCATTGGGCTGGAGTATCTCCACAAGGGCTGCATTAATTATTGTCTCTTCTTATTGCGTTTACCAAAAATGGACTCCCCTACCCGTATCATGGTGGAACCTTCGTCAATGGCAATGGGAAAGTCGCTGCTCATACCCATCGAGAGGATATTAAAGGCAGGCAGACCGAGCTGGAGAATTACCTTATCATAAAAGCTGTGCAGCCCGCGGAATTCATTGCGGATCTTGATATGATCATCGGTAAAGGTGGCCATCCCCATAAGGCCCCGGATACGGATGTGTGGAAACT
>CAZNMG010000210.1:0-2693 GCA_964574075.1 uncultured Owenweeksia sp. | reverse complement strand
CTGATCGCGCAACAGGTAATAGCTTGCTGAGAAAATTACCGCAGCCCCTATAATGATCATGGCATTTTTGGTTTTATTCTTATACATCCCTAACATAAAAAGCAGCATGATTATGGCCATCGGGCTCACCATTAAAAGTGTCATATAGGTGCGGGTATGGCTTAGCATAATATGATCAAACTGATCCACATTCAAAAACATGGAGGCATACATATAAATGAATGAGCACGCCATCATCAGTAGAAATTTGGTGTAGTTGGCAATTTTCATAGTTCTTAATCTTATTATTTAGTAATGGTTTCCCTGGTACTATCGCACTTCAGCATCTTATCACCAAAATAGGGGTTTTTAATTTCCTTCGTCAGAGTGTCAGTATGCGCCTTTATTATTAAATGCCATGGGACAGGAATTCATTAGCAGTACCCAACCCCGCAACCACCTTCACCGTTACACCTCCGTAACACATCCCTCTTAATTTGGATCTTCAGAAAAAGGACATTCAAAAAATCCCTTTCCACAACTTCACCAGGGATGACAGTGAAAGCGTGGAGTTTCAGCTGGTAACTCTCGAGAAGATCACCGGGTACGATTTCCTGGTGCCCCACCGCCATAATTACTACGAAGTATTCATTTTTCTTAAAGGTGGGGGAGACCATATCATTGACTTTGAGACTTTTGATGTTCAGAGCGAAAGCATCCATTTTGTATCTCCCGGCCAGGTACACCTGCTCAGGCGAAGCTATGATTCCAAAGGATTCCTGATCCTGTTTTCCCGCGACTTCTTTTACAGCGGCCACACCAACCGGCTTTTGCTACAGCACCACCCATTGCTCAATAACCGCTCCTCACAGCCCATCATCAATGCTTATTCAGCAGCGTTTGAAAAGATCATTCCTCTTGTTTTAAAAATAAAGGAAGAGCTGACCAGGGAAGATCCCTACCAACGGGAATTGTTGCGGTTGTATCTCAACGAATTCCTGTACCGGAGTTTGCGTATGCTCACCGTGCAAAAGGAAAATCCGCCCACCCTGGTTTCGGGGTTTCTGGCACTGCTGGAGCAAAGGTTTTATGAATGGCACCTGGTAAAGCAGTATGCTTCCGAAATGCATGTGGCTGAAAAACACCTTTCAGAATCTTTAAAGCTTCACACCGGCCTTACCACCCAGGAGCACATCAGCAACCGCTTATTATTGGAAGCCAAACGTCTGCTTCGTTTCAGCGAACTTAGCATAAAGGAGGTGGCGTTTCAGATCGGTTTTGAAGATCCTTCCCATTTCACCAAGTTTTTCAGGGCGACTTCAGGGTCAACGCCTTCAACCTTCCGCGAGCAGGCATAGATCTACCAGCAAAAAGGAAGGATTTACAACAGCCTTTCCGCTTTACTTCTGCACCTTTGATAGGTAGATTAATTTGATCTGGCGGATTAAAAACCCTTTATATGAAAAACCTCTCTTTTGCAGCAACCGTACTTTTAATGCTTGCTGCCCCAAGCCTCAAGGGCCAATGGGTTCAGTTAAACTCAGGCACGGCCGAAGCACTTTATGATGTCCACTTTCCTACAGCAGATACAGGATATGCGGTTGGTGACAATGGTGCTATCCTGAAAACAGTAAATACAGGTATCACCTGGGTTTCCGTGAACGGCCCGTCCACCACTCCCATTAATTCGGTACACTTTACAGATGGCACCACAGGCATGGCAGTTGGATCGGACGGGACAATACTCAAAACTTCCAATGGGGGAGGCAGCTGGAGTATTGATTCTGTTAATGCCAATTATACTTTTAATGATGTTTACTTTTTGAATGAACTAACTGGCTTTATTGCCGGCAACCATGTTGCTGATCCGGTTTTATTAAAAACCACGGATGGCGGAGCTAGCTGGAATATGGTGAATATCCTCGACTCTGTTGCTTCAGACTTTCAACTCAACAGTGTACATTTTCCGACCCCCGATACCGGCTATGCGGTTTTTCGCTCTGGTGTGATACGATCAACAGACGGAGGCGATAACTGGACTCTTCTTATTAACCATGTGGGAGGTGCGGATTCCATCTTCCCCTTTAGCATCCTCGAGAGTTGCTACTTTACAGATGCCAATACCGGCTACATTGGTGGCTGGTACAATGCGGCCTTGTGGAAAACCACAGATGCTGCAAATAGCTGGACTGACATAGGAGATTCTTCCACGGGGTCTTTTCAGCTTCATTCCATTTACTTTCCGGGTAAGGATACAGGTTATGCTACGGGGTGGTATGGCGAAATTTATTCTACTACAAACGCAGGAAATACCTGGTCGGCACAAACTTTTGGAACAGCAAATTTTTACTCGATATACTTTACAGACCTGGTTACGGGATATGCCGTGGGTGACAATGGTACGATCCTAAAAACCACCAATGGAGGATTGTCCAATCCTGAAATCCTTGTTCCGGCAGAGATGGTTGAAATTTTTCCCAATCCTTCAGCCGGTGCTGTGCATATAAAATTGATGGGAGGAGAGGAGGTTATGGCGATTGATCTGATCGACCTCAAAGGCCACAAAATAAAAAGCTTTTCAAAAAATGCGGAAGTGGTGGAAATAAATGGTATTGCCCGGGGAACTTATCTGCTGAAAATTAACACAACCAATGGTGAGCTCTTAAGGAAAATTATTCTCCAATAGAAACTTAAATATTATAAAAATGATACGT
>CAZNMG010000209.1:0-9426 GCA_964574075.1 uncultured Owenweeksia sp. | reverse complement strand
CGGCCGTCCATCATGTCGCTGGGCGCTACAAAGTCGGCACCGGCCTGGGCATGGCTGATGGCCATCTCGCAAAGAATACCCACCGTTTCATCATTGATAATCTCCCCGTCTTCTACAATCCCATCATGGCCAAATTGAGAGTAAGGGTCCATGGCCACATCCGTCATTACACAGATTTCGGGAACGGTTTCTTTTATCTCCCGAACCGCTCTTTGCATCAATCCATCAGGGTTAAGAGCTTCTGTTCCTTCATTGTCCTTCAGGTGATCTTCCACTTTTACAAAAACCAGAACGGACCGGCAGCCCATATCCCAAAGTTCCTGTACTTCATTTACAAGGAGATCCAGAGTGTACCGGAAGTAGCCGGGCATAGAGGCGATTTCCTCCTTTTGATTTTCTCCTTCAATCGCGAAAAGCGGGGCAATAAAATCAGAGGGATGTAATCTTGTTTCGGCCACCATCTCACGGATGGCAGCGGATTGGCGTAATCTGCGGGGGCGGTGTAACACAGTAGTGGCTTTTAATTTTTATAAACAGGCTTTGCAATAGTATTTTCGAAATGCTGATTTCCCCAATCAGCCAACAGCCGGGCCCAATCCTCGCGGGTGTTGAGGCAAGGCACCAGTATAAATTCCTCGCCTCCATTTGCGATGAAGGACTTCCTCGCCTCCATACCTATCTCCTCAATAGTTTCCAGGCAATCGGAAACAAAGGCTGGGCAGACCACTACCAGATTTTTAATGCCCTTGCCTGGCATATCCCTTATTACTTTATCGGAAAAGGGTTGTAGCCACGGATCGCGTCCCAAACGACTTTGGAAGCTGTTGCTGTATTTTTTCGCAGGGATACCTAATCTCTTTACCACGGCTTCGGTGGTTTCAAAAACCTGATGCTTATAGCAGGTAAGGTGGGCCGGAGAATCTTTGGAGCAGCAATTTTCTACCTTAAGGCAGTGGGCGCGGGTAACATCCGTTTTTTGAACATGCCTTTCAGGAATGCCGTGGTAGCTGAACAGTATGTGGTCGTAATTATTTTCAAGGCTGGGGCGAATGCTTTCCGCCAATGAATCAATATAATCTTCATCCTTATAAAAAACCCCCTTAATCGTGAGCCGAAGCCCGGGAAATGAAGTTTCCACAACCTCGCGCGCCTTTACCACCACGGTTTCGTAACTGCTCATGGCATAATGCGGGTACAGCGGTATCATAAATACTTCTTCCAGGTCGGGATTCTGATCCTTCAGCTCCCGGATTCCATTTTCAATGGAAGGATTACCATACCGCATACCCAGACCTACCGGCAGCCGCGTGTGTTTTTGAACCGCCTGCTGTAGTTGACGGCTTATCACAATCAGGGGAGAGCCCTCATCCCACCATATGCTTTTGTAGGCTTCCGCAGAGCGGGCGGGCCTTGATCTTAAAATAATCCCTTCAATAAGTGAATAGCGGAGCCAGTAAGGTTTATCAATTACCCGCTCATCCATCAAAAATTCGCGCAGGTATTCCTTCACGTCCCCTACTTCGTAGGAGTCCGGTGAGCCGAGGTTTACCAGAAGGATAGCGTGCTTCATGAAATGAGATGAGTAATTGGTAAGTTAAACTTGTACATGGTGTAGCGAGTATTGCGCAATTATTGTTTGCCTGTGAGGTACTTTTTGGGGGTCACCCCAAACTTCTTTCGGAATGCGGCAATAAAGTGGCTCGAGTTGGTGTAGCCAATATGGTAGGCGGCATCGTTCACCTTAATATTTCCTTTGTCGAGCATATGGCGGGCACTATCAAGCCGGTAATCGTTGAGAAACTGAAAAACTGTTTTACCATATATATTCTTGAAGCCTTCTTTCAGGCGGTATTCATTCAACCCTACTTCCAGCGAGAGTTCCCGTAAAGTGGGTGGGTTACTCATTTTTTCGATAAGGATCTTTTTGGCCAGGCGGATGCGCTCCACGTTTTCCTCGTCATTCAAAAAAGGACATTGCTCCACATCCATCCCTTCTTCCTTATTAAAGAAGAGGGCTAATATTTCGTAGGCCTTTGCTTTTTTAAAGACTTCAGCGGCAGCACCACTCATGGTTGTCTGAAACAGCTGGTTCACCGTAAGCGTAATAATGGGGGGTAAAGGACGATCAGAATAATACTTTTTATCGATGTTGTCCTTGTTCAGAAAAGCAATTTCTTCGGAGCCTGCAACAAACAAATGGTGAAGAGTTTCTACCGTTATGTACAGAAACACCAGCCTTGATTTGGGTTGTACCTCTACATCCAGGGGCAGGGCATTCAGCGGATTATAAAAGAGCAGACATTTTTCCTTCTCTAGCTTTAGCTGATAATTGCCCTGGTTAAAAAGAAAGTTGGCACCTCCATCAGCGGCAAAGTAAAACTGGATGAGGCTCTGATCTATCTCACGCCTGAGGCGAAATGTTTCATCGCCCGCATTTTCAACCTTCACCATAAAAAACCCCTCCTGTACGGGAGTATTTGTAACTTCTCCTTTTGGGGTATTTTTTTCCTGTTCGTCTATCTTAAAGTGCAATTCCATCACCTCGTTTTACGTTTTCATGACAAATGTCATCTTTGGAATTCCGCATTCCCGCTAATTTTGGGCAAAATTATAATTTACCTTAACTAGAACGTCTCTAAATAATTTAATTCTCTTAATCGGGATATAAATTATTCCTTTTGGGGTATAGCGGGATTTCTAAACGGGATATTTTTGCCGGCAGAAACTATGAAGAACTTTCACGTTAGTCAATTTTCCAATTTCTTTTTGGTGGGCATTGACCATAAGACCGCCAACGTAGAGGTGAGGGAAAAATTTGCGCTGAGCGAAACCAAAGTCAGTCATCTCATCAGCGAGTATAAGGAGATGGGTGGTGATGGCATAATGGTACTTTCCACCTGCAATCGCACCGAGATTTATGCCTTTGGCAATTGCCCGAGGGATATTATCAACCTTTTCTGCAAGCACACGGGAGCCGATCATGAAATGTTTTACCAGCATCAGAATATCCGCCAAAACCGTGATGCCATCGAACATCTTTTTAAAGTGGGCTCAGGGCTTGAATCTAAAATACTGGGCGATTTTGAGATCATTGGTCAAATCAAAAAGTCATTTCAGTTCAGTAAAAACCTGGGAGCCCACAATCCTTTCCTGGAGAGGTTGGTAAACAGCGCGATCCAATCGAGCAGGCGGGTAAAGAATGAAACCGAATTGAGTACAGGGGCGGCTTCAGTAGCTTTTGCAGCTGTTCTCCATGTAAAAAAGTTTATCGATGAAAGCGCTGTTGCTGACCCAAGTGTTCTTTTGGTGGGAACCGGTAAAATAGGGCGTACCGCGTGTGAAAACCTGGTAAATCAAACAGGTTTGAAGGACATCACACTTATAAACCGTACCCCGGATAAGGCGGAGAGACTTGCTAATAAGTTTGGGGTTAAATTTCAGGATTACCGTCATCTTGAGAATGCACTGGATGCAGCCGATGTGGTAATTGTAGCCACAGGAGCCCACCAACCCACCATTCTGCACAATCACTTTAAATCAGAAAAGCAGCGACTGTTGCTCGACCTGAGTATGCCCCGCAACATTGCAGCAGACCTTTATCATCAGCAAAACTTTACAGTTATTGATGTGGATCATCTTTCATCTATTGCGGAAGATAGTATGCAACGCAGGCGGGAGCAGGTACCCTTAGCCATGGCGATTATTGATGAAGTGATAGAAGAGTTTTACGCCTGGCTCGAAACACGCAGAGTGGCACCAACACTACAGGCCGTACGCCTGAAAATGGAAGACTGGAAGAGCCGTGAACTTTCCAATCTTTCCAAAAAATTTCCTGAACTGAATGCCGTGCAGGCAGAGGCTTTTGCCAGCCAGATGCTTGATCGCATCACTGGCCAGTTTGCACGTCAGCTCAAAAATGGTGAGGATGTAAACAACGACCTTCGCACCATCCATCATATCTTTGAGCTGGAAACCAAAGCTTAGTTTTCAAAATTAAAATCCCCTTCCTCCTTTGAAGAGCCCTTTAAGAATTGGCACTCGCGACAGCAAACTTGCTCTTTGGCAGGCCCACCAGGTTAAGGAGGAGCTGGCATTAAAAGGGAGTGATTGTGAGGTAATAGCTGTAAAATCTCCCGGAGATCTTGATCTTACCACGCCCCTGCATCTCTTTGGTACCACGGGCATTTTTACTAAGGTACTGGATGATGCCCTTAACGCGGATAAAATTGACATAGCCGTCCATTCCTTAAAAGACTATCCCACCCAGGCTCCTGAAGGTTTGGCTATTGTTGCTGTTCTGGAAAGGGGCCCTCACCAGGACATATTGGTACATAAGGGCGATTTGTCATTTCTTGAGAATAAAACTGCCGCCACAATTGCTACGGGAAGCATAAGACGCATCGCTCAGTGGAAAAGTCGTTACCGTCACCATGAAACCACTAATCTGCGGGGAAATGTACAGACTCGTTTGAAAAAGCTGAAAGAAAGCAACTGGCAAGGAGCAATATTTGCGCGGGCCGGCCTGCAACGGGTGGAACTTCTTCCGGAGAATCATATTGATCTGGACTGGATGATACCGGCACCTGCCCAGGGGGTGATAGGAATTGGCTGCCGCCAGAAGGACAAGGATATTATAGAACTGCTGAATTCAATCAACCATCAAAATACGCAAATCACTTCGAGTGTGGAACGCCAGTTTTTGCGTGCCGTAGAGGGTGGCTGCTCTGCTCCTGTGGGTGCTTTGACAATAATTAATGGTAACGACATTAGCTTAAAAGCGGGGATTTTTGAACTTGATGGCAGCAATAAGGTTTTGATCGACAAAACCATCGCTCTGTCTCGATACAGCGAACTGGGGCAATTGGCCGCGGTTGAAGCTTTAGAAAATGGCGGCAGGGTGATAATGCAAAAACTCCGCAATGTCTGACGTTCAAGGACGGCCCCTTATATTTTCTACCCGTGTGCTTGAGGATGAATTATCCCAAAAAATGGAAGCTTCCGGTATTGGCTTGCGGCAAAGCAATTTCATTGAGGTTGAACACCGTTTTGATGAAAGCAGCTTTCTTAAAAGCCTGAATAACCCTCAATCCCAGGCCCGCATCTTTACCAGTAAAAACGCAGTTTTCAGTTTGCAGAGCCTGGCGGAAAAAAATGAATTGAACCTCACTCCTAAGAAAACATTTACGGTAGGGATAAAAGCCAGCGAAATGCTTGAACAATTTGGCTTAAGGCCAAACGCCCGGGCTGATAATGCAATAAGTCTTGCGCAGATCATCGCTCGCAATAAGGATGTAAAGGCTGTGGACTTCTTTTGTGGAAATAAATCCCTGGATGACCTGCCGGAATACCTGACCAGCAAAGGTATTAAAGTGCATAAGGAGATAGTTTACAATACCGAACTGGTGCCTGAAAAGGTGGAGTCACAACATTTTGAAGGTATTATCTTTCTTTCGCCCACTGCAGTTTACAGCTTCTTTAAATTGAATAAAATTGATCCGGCAATTCCGGCTTTCTGCATTGGCGCCACTACTTCGGAGGCGGTACATTTGCGCTGCGAAAATCCCCGGATCGAATCGGACGAACCCAGTGTGGAATCAGTTGTGGATAAAGTGATTGAACACTTCAATGTTGTGAAAATTTAAGCGGGTCTCCATCCATCCTACTCACTGTACAATACGAACATAAATGATCAAAAACGACCTTTTATTGCGTGCCCTTGCGGGTGAAAAAGTAAACCGCCCACCGGTTTGGATGATGCGGCAAGCTGGCCGCTACCTTCCCGATTTTATGAAGCTTAAGGAGAAACACAGCTTTTTTGACCGGGTGGAAAACCCTGAACTGGCCACAGAAATCACTATAATGCCGATCCATCAGGTAGGCGTGGATGCCGCTATTTTATTTTCGGATATTTTGGTTATCCCTCAGGCGCTGGATGTGGAAGTACAGATGATTCCCGGCAAGGGACCATTTATTCCTAATCCCATCCGCAGCATGGAGCAGGTGCAGGCAATTCCTGATATTGATGTAAAGGATCGCCTGAGCTATGTTTATAAAGCCATTGATCTCACCAAAAAGGAACTGAATAATGAAGTTCCATTGATTGGATTTGCCGGTTCACCATGGACGGTTTTCTGCTATATGGTGGAAGGGCAGGGCAGCAAAACTTTTGACAAGGCCAAGGAATTTTGCTATACCCAACCTGAGGTCGCGCATCTGCTTTTGGAAAAAATCACTCGCGCTACCATAGCTTATCTTAAGGAAAAGGTGGCGCATGGATGTGATGTGATACAGATCTTTGATAGCTGGGGAGGATTGCTTTCCCCGATCGACTACGAAACATTCTCATTGCACTACATCCGCGAAATGGTGGATGCCCTACACAAGGAAATTCCCGTGATAGTTTTTGCCAAAGGCTGCTGGTTTGCACTGGAGCAAATGTCGCAAATGCCGGTTTCCGCTTTAGGTGTGGATTGGACTATCACTCCGCAAATGGCACGGGAGTTTACCAAGTTCAACATCACCCTTCAGGGGAATTTTGACCCGGCCAGGCTGCTTTCGCCCATTCCGGAAATCGAAAAACTGGTAAAGCAGATGATTGATGATTTCGGGACATATAAGTATATCGCCAACCTCGGTCATGGTATTCTGCCTAATGTGCCTGTAGATCATGCGAAGGCTTTTGTGGAGGCGGTGAAAAGCTATGAGTAGCATACCAAGTCTTGTTTAGCACGCAAAGCGGCAAAGAACGCGAAGGGGTTTAATATTGGGAAGGGCTTCTACTGTTGCCTCTTAGCAAAAAAGACTTGCCTACGAACCTACACAGCCATTTTGCGCCTTAGCGGATTTGCGTGCTGAAACCCGAGACAGTGGGTTTTTTTACCTTCGTTTTTCACCAAACCCTACCACCATGAGTGAAAATGAAATAGCAACCGATATTGTCGATAGCTGTTATCACCTACATCGCGAGCTCGGACCAGGATTGCTGGAGTCCATTTATGAAGAAGTATTATTTGATGACCTGATTCAGCGGGGCTTTTCGGTAACCCGACAGCAAATTATTCCAATCATCTTCAGAGGAAAAAGATATGAGAAGGCATTCCGCACCGACCTAATAGTCAACAATAAAGTTATCATTGAAATTAAGTCTATAGAAACTGTTTTAAAGAAACATCAGAAAACTGTGTTGAGCTACCTAAGGCTAACCAATATCAAGTTAGCTCTATTGGTAAATTTTAATGAAGCATATATTAAAAATGGAATTCAGCGCATTGTTAATAATCTTAAAGAGTAATTTTTGCGCCTCTGCGACTTTGCGTGAAAACCAGTATTATGATCAAAGAAGAATTCACCCTTCACTCCCTGCAAACCAAAATTTGTGAAAGACCATTCTACAACTCTCTGCAGCTTAGCGGCTTTGCGTGAAAATTTAAAACAATAATGATCAAAGAAGAATTCACTTCCTACATCCGCTCCCTGCAAGACGAAATATGCTCCTCCCTCGAAAAGATTGATGGCAAAGCAAAATTCCTAGAGGATCTTTGGGAACGCCCCGGTGGTGGCGGAGGCCGCTCACGGGTAATGGAAAAAGGACATGTGTTTGAGAAAGGCGGGGTTTCTACTTCCACGGTTTATGGTGAAATGCCGGAAGTTTTGAAGAAGAATATGAAAACTGAAGGGGATAATTTCTTTGCTTGCGGAATTTCATTGGTGCTTCACCCTGAAAACCCTTTTATCCCCACCGTCCATGCGAACTACCGCTACTTTGAAATGTATGATGCAAATGGTGATCGCATAGATGGCTGGTTTGGGGGAGGTACTGATCTCACGCCCTATTACCTTTTTGAGGAAGATGCCATTCACTTTCATAAAACCCAAAAGGATACAGCCGATAAACACGGCAAGGGTCTGTACCCGAAATTTAAAAAGCAGTGTGATGAGTATTTTAGAAATCATCACCGCAATGAAGCCCGCGGTATAGGCGGTACTTTTTTCGACTACCTGAAAGCGGATGGACAGCGCACTGCGGAAGACTGGATGGCTTTTGATATGGATATGGGAAGATCATTTCTACCCGGCTACTTACCAATAGTAGAAAGAAGAATGAATACCCCCTGGAATGAAGAGCACCGCTACTGGCAGGAATTACGCAGGGGCCGCTACGTGGAGTTTAACCTGGTGCATGACCGCGGAACTTTGTTTGGCTTAAAGACCAACGGCCGCACGGAAAGTATTTTAATGAGTTTGCCACCCCGGGTAAGGTGGGATTACAATGTGGAGCCTCAACCCGGAACGGATGAGGCGAAGCTAGTGGAGGTTTTGAGAAACCCAAGGGATTGGGTAAATATGTCCTAAATTTTCAGGCATTGATTTACTTCTACCTCGCCATAGCAGGCGCTATCGCTTTCACCCTCAGTACACTTACAGCAGGAGGGGGCGCGCTCTTGCTGGTGCCAGTGCTTAGCTTTATGATCGGTGCTCAGCATGTACCCCCCGTGCTTAATTTGGGCAACTTTATTGGCCGTCCTGTACGCCTGGTTCTTTTCTGGAGCGATATCCGCTGGGAAATCGTGTGGTACTATTTGCCGGCCTCATTGGTTGGAGCCTTTTTAGGAGCCTGGCTGCTTAGCTCCTTTCAATCGGATACCATCCAACTGGTAATAGGGCTCTTCCTGGTTTCCACTATTTTTCAATATCGCTTTGGTAAAAAGACGCGTAGCTTTGAAATGAAGCTGTGGTACTTCATCCCGCTGGGGGTTGTCATTCCTTTTATTTCAACGGTAACGGGGGCATTGGGTCCTCTTCTCAATCCTTTTATGCTCAACTATGAGATGAAAAAAGAGGAGCTTATCGCTACCAAAACATTTAATTCCTTTTTTGCGGGAGTAGTACAGATCGGCAGCTATACATTTTTTGGTGCGCTCTATGGCGAGCTTTGGATCTGGGGGCTGGCGCTGGGCGTAGGGATTAGTTTTGGCAATTACTTCGGCAAACGGCTGTTGGCCAGGATGACCGAAGCCTCTTTTCGTAAATGGGCCATTGCTTTTATGGTGCTGAGTGGAATTTTGATGATCCTGAAGGTGTGGATGGACTTTTAGTTTGAAGCTGGAGGGGTTATAATAACGCCCCTTGACTACACTCAGAAAGGTTAATAGATCGTGGGTTCTTCAGAACAGTAGTGAATGATCCGGGTTTCTTAATTCAGGCATCCTATGTTATGTGGGAGTACTCCTCCACCAGACTCAGGACAATCGCGCCCAAAGTCCTTTTGCACGGTTTTTGTCATATTGAGACAACGACTCCGCTAAGGCGGGGTCAAAAACCCTAGAAGCAATTACTATGAAAAAAATATATCCTCTCCTATTAATACTAATGACAATACCGGTCCTTGCCCAGGTTCCGGATTTCACCGTCACTGATTGCAACAAT
>CAZNMG010000208.1:0-4849 GCA_964574075.1 uncultured Owenweeksia sp. | reverse complement strand
CATCCGTCTTATCTATCAGCCCAAGTTGCAGCAACTCATCCGTCATCAGCCGGCCCACCTCCTTATGGTATTCATGGAGCTGGTTACCCGGTCGAAGCATATCCAGTGAAGCTTTTTGCACACGCAGCACCGCATTGTAAACCTGCCTTTGCCGCTCGGTAAACCTGCCGTTTACCGGAAAGGCGCGGGTAACATCTGAGGCATAATTGGCATACCAGCAGCCACAGTCAAAAAGCACAAGTTCGCCATCCTTACATTTATCCTCATTTTCAATATAGTGCAGAACTGTGGCGTTGACCCCCGATGCAATAATGGGTTCATAGGAAAATCCGGGGGAGCCATTGCGCACATACTCATGCAGAAACTCGGCTTCAAGCTCATACTCCATTACTCCGGGTTTCAAAAATTTCAGCACCCTGTTAAATGCGAGGGTGTTAATGGCGGATGCCTTTTGTAATAGCCCGATTTCTATATCCGATTTTATGGCACGCAGCCTGTGCATAATCGGCTGGCTGCGTTCGTAGTTGTGGAGTGGATATTTGGCCATCCACATTCTGCGGAAACGGTCGTCACGGGTTTCCACCTCAGTGGAAGCACGCAAATGTTCATTGCTGTTGAGATACACACGCTCCGCCTGGCTCATCACATCGGCCATTATTTTGTCGAATTCCCCCAGCCAGTACACTGATTTTATACCTGAAACTTCGGTAGCCTCCTCTTTTGATAGTTTAGCCCCTTCCCAGCGGGCAATGTGTTCATTGGTCTCCTTAAGGAATAGCATTTCGCGGTGCTGCTCCATAAATGCATCCGGGAAGATCACCATTATTGATTCTTCCTGATCTACTCCACTGAGGTGGAAAAGATCCTTGTTCTGTATAAACTTAATTGTCCCATCCGCATTGGAGGGTAATATGTCATTGGAGTTAAATATAGCCAGCGAATTTGGCTTCAGGTGTTTTCTGAAGTTTTCCCTGTTAAGGGTAAAGAGGCTATTGTCGATCTTTTCGTATCTCATGGGTTGTGATTTTGCCACGCAAAATTAGAAAGATAGAAGTCCCCGCCATGGCTGTAGAGGTGAAGTTTGTAAAATCATTCTAAATAGTGCCTGTTTTTGAAGCGTAGTGGTTCAGCCCTTACTTTTGTCGTTCTTTTTAAAGTGAACTTTCTATGGCTGTACAATCGGGTTTTCTAGGCTCTTCAATTGCGAAAAAGTACTGGATGTCGCTCACCGGGCTTTTTCTGATTACATTTCTGATAGTGCACCTGATCGGAAACCTTCTGCTACTCGATCTCAGCCCGGAAGGTCGCGAAGCTTTTAATGCCTACTCTGCATTTATGACCTCCAACCCATTGATAAAGGTGGTTTCATATGTTCTTTATTTCAGCATCCTTTTTCACTCTTTTGAAGGATTGTACCTGGCCTATAAAAATGCCCAGGCCCGGCCTCATAAGTTTAAGAGCTACCGCCCAAGGAAAGCCTTTTGGGGATCGCGCAACATGAGTTTACTCGGTACTGTAATTCTCGCTTTTATTGTTACTCATATGCTTCAGTTCTGGTACCCTATGCATTGGGGCCCCATCGGCACCGATGGTGCCGGCAATAAAGATTTGGCAACTGTTGTGGTAGCCGTTTACACCGATGGCGCAATGGGTTTGATGTGGGTCATTCTTTATGTCATATCCATGGCGGCCATTGCCTTTCACCTTTGGCATGGGTTTGAGAGTTCCTTTCAATCCCTGGGCATTACCAGGGCAAAGTACAACCCGGTGCTGCAGGGGATCGGGCGAACGTTTTCTGTAGTCGTCCCTCTGCTATTTGCCATCATTCCTGTTTACGTTTACCTCAACGCCTAAAAATTCCCCTATGAAGTTCGACTCTCAAATACCTGAAGGACCATTAGAGAAGAAATGGCAAAACCATAAGAATAATGTGCGCCTGGTAAACCCGGCCAACAAGCGTAACATTGATATCATTGTGATCGGAACGGGTCTGGCAGGTAGCTCGGCAGCTGCTTCACTGGCCGAAATGGGCTATAATGTAAAAGCTTTTTGCTTTCAGGATTCTCCCAGGAGAGCGCATTCCATTGCTGCCCAGGGGGGGATTAATGCGGCCAAAAACTATCAGAATGACGGAGACTCCACCTACCGTCTTTTTTACGATACTATAAAAGGGGGCGACTACCGCTCGCGTGAAGCCAATGTGTATCGCCTGGCAGAAGTTTCAGCAAATATCATTGATCAGGCCGTTGCACAGGGAGTTCCTTTTGCCCGCGATTATGGCGGCCAGCTCGACAACCGCTCGTTTGGAGGTGTGCAGGTGAGCCGTACTTTTTATGCAAAGGGGCAGACAGGGCAGCAGTTACTTCTGGGAGCTTACCAGGCTTTGGAACGTCAAATTTCCAAAGGGAAGGTAACCATGTACAACCGCCACGAAATGCTTGATGTGGTGGTGATTGATGGCAAATGCCGCGGCATTATTGCCAGGGATCTTATTACAGGCGAAATACAGCGGCATGGTGGACATGCAGTACTCCTCTGTTCAGGGGGCTATGGCAATGTGTTTTATCTTTCGACCAATGCTATGGGTTCCAATGTGTCGGCAGCCTGGAAAGCGCATAAACGCGGGGCCTATTTTGCCAATCCATGTTTTACCCAAATACATCCCACCTGTATTCCGGTTTCCGGAGATCACCAGTCAAAGCTTACCCTTATGTCGGAATCATTGCGAAATGATGGCCGCATTTGGGTGCCGAAGAAAAAGGAAGATGCAGAAAAGATCCGTAAGGGACAGTTGAGGCCTACAGAGCTTTCGGAAGATGAGCGTGACTATTACCTGGAAAGACGCTACCCCTCATTTGGCAACCTCGTTCCACGAGATGTAGCTTCCCGCGCTGCCAAAGAACGATGTGATGCAGGCTTTGGTGTAAACCCAACAGGTGAAGCCGTTTATCTGGATTTTGCCGATGCCATAAAGCGTTATGGACGGACGGAGGCTAACATTCAGGGCCTGGAGAATCCCAGCGATGCAAATATTACTGAGTTGGGCCGAAAGGTTGTTGAGGCCAAGTATGGCAACCTCTTCGAGATGTATGAAAAAATTGTGGATGACAATCCCTATGAAACCCCGATGATGATCTATCCCGCAGTGCATTACACTATGGGAGGGGTTTGGGTGGATTACAACCTTATGACTAATGTGCCCGGCTTGTATGCGTTGGGCGAAGCTAATTTTTCCGACCACGGAGCCAACAGGTTAGGTGCTTCTGCTCTCATGCAGGGACTGGCTGATGGCTACTTCGTAATTCCTTACACTGTAGGCCATTATCTTGCTGATGAGATCCGCACCGGCCCGGTTGATATCAAACACGCTGCTTTTGATGCGGTGGAGAAGGAAGTGAAGGATCGACTTGGAAAACTGATCAACAGCCCCGGTAAAAAATATTCGGTGGACCACTACCACAAACGCCTGGGTAAAATAATGTGGGATAAATGTGGTATGGCACGAAATGCTGAAGGGTTGAAATCAGCCATGGAGGAGATACGTACACTGCGTGATGAATTTTGGGAGAACGTGAAAATACCGGGAAAGATCAATGAACTTAACCTTGAACTCGATAAGGCGGGGCGCGTGGCCGATTTTATGGAACTTGCTGAACTGATGTGTAAGGATGCCCTGAGTCGTGATGAATCGGCCGGGGGGCATTTTCGCGAAGAATTTCAGACCGGGGAGGGAGAAGCTCTTCGCAGGGATGAGGAGTTTGCCTTTGTGTCGGCCTGGGAGTACACTGGCGTTCCTGGTGAAGCAGTTTTGCATAAGGAAGACCTTGTGTTCGAAAACGTGGAGTTAAAGGCAAGAAGTTATAAGTAGAACCGGGGCATCAGCTTTTTAGGTGCATTTAAAAGTCTAAACAATATGAAACTTAAGTTAAAGATCTGGCGGCAACCTGATGCCATGAGCAAGGGAAAAATGGTGGACTACCAACTCCATGAGGTAAGCCCGGATATGTCGTTTCTTGAGATGATTGACGTTCTCAATGAGCAATTGGTGGCTGAAGGTAAAGATCCTGTTGCTTTTGATCATGATTGCCGCGAGGGCATCTGCGGAAGCTGCGATATGCAGATAAACGGTTTGCCACATGGCCCGGAAAAGTCAACGACTGTATGCCAGCTCCACATGCGTAAGTTTAAGGATGGAGATACCATTTATATAGAACCTTGGCGTGCCCGTGCATTTCCGGTAATCAAAGATTTGGTGGTGGACCGCTCTGCGTTTGACCGGGTGATCCAGGCAGGTGGGTACGTTTCGGTAAACACTTCAGGCAATCCTCTTGATGCGAATGCTATTCCCGTGAGGAAGGAAAATGCCGATAAGGCTTTTGATGCAGCCAGCTGCATAAGTTGCGGAGCCTGTGTGTCAGCTTGTCCCAATGCTTCGGCCATGCTGTTTGTGGGTGCCAAGGTATCACAGCTCGCACTCTTGCCCCAGGGAAGGGTAGAAGCTAAGGAGCGCGTTCAGAACATGGTTCGGCAGATGGATCTGGAGGGTTTTGGCAACTGCTCCAATGTGGGTGCCTGTTCCGAAGAGTGTCCTAAGGATATTTCACTGGATGTAATTGCCCGGATGAACCGTGAATATCTTTTTGCCAAAGTATCACGATAAGAAAAAGTAAAATATAGTGTGGAACCCCGGGGTGCAAACTGCGGGGTTTTTTTATTTGGGGCCTAAAAAAAGCGCGCCATCCGTAGATGACGCGCTTGATTTTCTTAACAAAGGTTGGTCTTTGTAGATTACTAACCCTATTTCCCTATAAATGAAGAACCCTGTTAAGTGGTTCTAAATTAGTTAAAA
>CAZNMG010000207.1:0-4436 GCA_964574075.1 uncultured Owenweeksia sp. | reverse complement strand
TGCAAACATTTATCAGTGTATCTATTATTTGAGAAGGCTGGCTTACCTGCCTTTTATACTTTTGTGTCCGAATTAAAAAATTCAAAATACATGACCGAATTTGACGTAGCCGTAATTGGTTCAGGCCCCGGAGGATATGTTGCCGCAATCAGATGTTCCCAGCTAGGCTTAAAAACAGCCTTAGTAGAAAAGTATGCAGCGGTTGGTGGCACCTGCTTAAATGTAGGCTGTATACCTTCAAAAGCGCTACTCGATTCCACTGAACACTTTCATAATGCCACTCACCATTTTAAGGAGCACGGCATTGAGATCAACGAGCCCAAAGTGAATTTTGAGCAGATGATAAAGCGCAAACAAGCTGTTGTTGATCAAACGGTGGATGGAGTAAACTACCTGATGAAGAAAAATAAGATTGAGGTATTTACCGGGCTGGGGTCATTTGAAGATGAACATACGTTGAAGATATCGGGAGAAAAGAAAGAGAAAATAAAAGCAAAAAATATCATCATTGCCACCGGTAGTAAGCCTACCGAATTGCCCTTTGCCAAATTTGATAAGGAGCGCATCATATCAAGTACCGAGGCTCTGGTACTTAAAAAGCTACCAAAAAAATTACTGATAATCGGAGGCGGTATCATTGGCCTTGAGTTGGGCAGCGTTTACCAGCGCATAGGCACAGAGGTGGAGGTTATAGAATATATGGATCGCATTATACCCACCTTTGACAGCGCTATGAGCAAGGAGCTCAATAAATCGCTTAAAAAGCTGGGCATTAAAATAAACGTAAGCCATAAGGTAACGGAGGTTACGCGCGAGGGTGATAAGGTGACGGTAAAAGCTGAAAATAAAAAAGGTGAAGAAGTGAGCTTTAAGGGTGATTATTGCCTGGTAGCCGTTGGCCGCAGTCCTTTTACAAAAGGGCTGGAACTTGAAAACGCTGGTATAAAAGCAGATGACACGGGCCGGATTGAGGTAAATGAGAATTTACAGACTTCTAAAAAGCACATTTATGCCATTGGCGATGTGGTAAGAGGTGCGATGCTGGCCCACAAGGCCAGCGAAGAAGGTGTAATGGTAGCCGAAATTATTGCCGGGCAAAAACCTCACATTGATTATAATCTCATTCCCGGGGTGGTTTATACCTGGCCCGAGGTAGCCAGTGTGGGAAAAACAGAGGAACAACTAAAAGAATCCGGAGTGGAATTTAAGAGCGGCCAGTTCCCTTTTAAAGCCCTCGGACGCGCCCGTGCAAGTATGGATACTGAAGGGGTGATTAAGATTTTGGCCGACAAAAAAACAGACGAAATTTTAGGAATGCATATGATAGGCCCGCGGGCTGCTGACCTTATCGCTGAAGCTGTTGTAGCCATGGAATACCGGGCCTCAGCTGAGGACATCTCACGGATGAGCCATGCGCATCCTACTTACGCTGAAGCGATTAAAGAAGCAGCTTTAGCAGCAACAGATAGTCGACCTTTACATATTTAATATATATTTACCGGGAAACTAGAAGCATTTGAACTCTACTAAAGGCCTCTTAAATTTCCCGAAACTGAATATTCGCAGGTTCGGGATCCTCGTTGGCGCCTACCTTTTTATGACAATTGGGTTGGCGTTGGCCGTGTACGTTATTGTACGCTTTGGGGAGTATGGGCTTGAGGCCAAAGCACAGCGAATAGCAAAAGCTGCAGAACAGGGCGCCCTCTCCCAGGCTATTGCAAAAGATGTTTATAACCTCGCTATTGCTGATTCCACACCTGACCCGGCTCTTTTTTCACGTGTACAGTTAAATCTGGATAGCCTTCGCAAGACCAATGCCGAATTCAAGGACTCCTCTTCTTACGAGGATATGGACCCCGTAACAGGTACCCAGCTGAGAGCTAATTTTCAGATTATACGTACGAAGCTCAATGCCATAGGCCGACATTTGCCGGTTATTGAACATTATATCAAGGAGATAGATACTACCACAGACGCTCATGCTGCCGCCCTTACAATAGGTGACCTGAGTGATGACCTGGCCCTTCTCTACGATGAAAATGTGGATCTTTTTGTTATTGACATCGGTAATCAGCTTGACTCCAACAAGAAGTTACACAGGGTACTTCTCGCCATTGCCTTGATAATCTACGGGCTTTTTACTTTTTTAATAGCCTGGCCCGCCATCAAAAGTATGCGGCAGCAGAATCAATTAAAGGAGGAGGCACTGCGACAGCAACAACTACTGAACTCTGAGTTGTCAGAAAAACAGGAAGAGCTTCAACAAACCATTAGTCAGCTGGACCGCTATGCAGAATCGCTGAAAAAGAACGAGGCCAATCTGGCGGCAATAATGAACTACAGTGACCTTGAAATTTGGTCCGTTGACCCAGAAGGGACCTTATTGAAGTTCAATGAAAATTTTAGCCACCAATACGAAAATGTCTTTAGTAAAAAGGCCCAGGAAAATAAAACGAACCTGTTACACACCTTTAAGGAAGTACGTTTCGAAAAGTGGATCCAGGGGCATAAAAATGCGCTGAAAGGCGAAAAGGTTGAATTCCGTATTTACCGCAACGCACATATACTGCAGGTACAGATAAACCCCATTTATGACCTGGAGAAAAATGTGGTTGGGGCTGTCGGCTTTATGCTGGACATCACCCAACGCATAAAGCAGGAACAGGACCTGCGGCTGTCACAGCAACGCCTTAATCTGGCACTGGAAAATTCACGCCAGGGAATGTACGATTGGGATCTGAAAACGAACCACATCGTGATCAATGAAACCTTTGCCGCACTTCATGGCTATAAAATGAATGAGGTTAATGATCATTATTCCTTTTGGCAGGAACATATTCACCCGGATTACCACCAGCTATTCAGGGGCACCTGGGGTGATGAAAACAGTCCCTACACCTCCACCACCACAGATTTTGATTATAAAGGGTTCAATAAAGAGGGAGAGGAAATATGGGTGCGGATACAAGGAAAAAGTGTGGAATTTGAAGCGGGAATACCCTGCCGGATGATCGGTACCATAACCGACATTACCGAAAGAAAAAACAATGAACTACGCCTGCAGGAACTCTACGAAACTGAACAGGAACTAAATGAGGAACTCACTGTAAGGGAAGAGGAACTCACCGCCCGTGAAGAAGAATTGAGCCAGTACGTCAAGGAACTGGAAAACATCACCATAAAACTCGAGGAAAGCGAGAGCCGCATGAGCAATGTGGTGGAAAACCTCCCTGTAGCTGCTGTGCTGGTGGATGGCGAAAAACTCTATCTCAACAAGAGAGCTACACACGTAACAGGGTACAGTAGTGATGAAATTACCAAAATTACGGACTGGATTGATGTACAACCCCACAGCGATCAGGAAAAAATCCTAAACCTGTACAGGGGCCTCTTTAAAAAAGGGGATTTGGAGAATTTCCTGTTCCCGATATATACTAAGGACGGCAGGCGCAGAGTAGTGGAATTTGGAGGTTACAATTTTGGTGAAGGTGTAGTGTGGACCCTGATCGATGTAACCGAAAAACGCAGGGCAGAACGAAACCTCATTAAAAACGAAAGGGTTATTAAGGAGCTTTATCAGCTTTCTGCAGATCGCACAGCCACCTTTTCCGAAAAGATTAGTAAAATCCTTACCCTCTGTTGCGAGCGGTTTAAACTCACTTATGGAATTCTTTCGGAGGTCGACCTGAAGAATCGCAGATATTACATACGGCATCATCATCCTGAAGCTGATCAGTTGCCCCTGCCCCAAAAGGTGCTCGACCTTGACGAAACCTTTAGTTCCATAGTGGTGGGAACCAAACAGGCAGTGGCTATCGAAGATGTTAAAAGTACTTATTACACCGACCATAAGGCACATCAGACACTGCCATTAAGGGCCTATCTCTGCGCCCCTGTAATGGTTGATGGGCAGCTTTACGGCACACTCAACTTTTCTTGTCCCAAACCTGCGAGCCAGAAATTTACCCAAAGCGATAAGGATCTTATCAACCTCATTGCCCAATATGTAGGAAGTGAACTGGAAACAATCGGATCGCGCCAGCAGCTTTTGGATGCCAAAGAAGCGGCCGAGCAGGCGGCCAATGTAAAAAGTGATTTCCTGGCAACCATGAGCCACGAAATACGTACCCCAATGAATGGGGTAATAGGTATGACCAGCCTCCTCCTGCAAACCAAGCTCTCTGAAGAGCAACTCGATTACGTAAATACCATACGCCTTAGCGGGGACGCTTTGCTTTCCGTAATCAACGATATTCTCGACTTCAGCAAGATCGAATCAGGTAACATGGGCCTTGAAGAGTTTCCATATGAGGTAACCCAGTGTATGGAAGAAGCAGTGGAACTGGTGTCTTCCAGGGTTACTGAAAAAAATATTGAGCTGCTTTACTTTGTTGACCCCAATGTACCGGATATTGTTTCAGGCGACATTACGCGTC
>CAZNMG010000206.1:0-3593 GCA_964574075.1 uncultured Owenweeksia sp. | reverse complement strand
TGATAAGGTACTCCTAGATGCGATGGTCCATTATTTACACATATTGTATCCAGAATACCTTGCCCGTTCATCAGCGAAACGTAAAGAGTAAGGACAATAAGCCCTATGTACTCTTTACGATTCAATTTGTTTCAGACTATGTTGTTAGTACTACTACTAGTAGTGGAATATTGCGCCAGTTGCTGGCTTGGGGAAGATGACAACCGGAACAGTAGGCAGGCCAGCTGCGTCACCGTCACATCCATTGTCATCGGTAAGGCCGGTTACAACTATAGACTGAGATGCCGTGTAAGCAGGCAGCGATACAACATGCGGACTGGCGTTAGCCGTTTCCGTAAAGTTGGTTGTGCCATCAGTATAGTCGATTACCCATGGACCTGTACCAGTTAGAGTAAAGGTGAGAGTCGCAGAGAATCCCTCGCACACAGAATCAGATACCACTGCCACTGTAGGTAGGGGATTGATTACTACATCAAGGGTTACCGTATCACCAATACAACCTTCTCCTGTGGTTTCCACAGCATAAAGGGTATAGGTTCCCGGAGTTACACCCCAGTCGATCTGGATGGTGCCATTGTTGGGAGTGATGCTATTGTCAATCGTACCCGCAGCAGGGTTTGAGAGTGACCATGCATAGGTACTGGTGCCAATTGCACCGGTAATACCATACTCACTGTTGGGTGTTTCGGCACATACCGTGTCGGTATAAGTTACCTGCGAAAACGCTCCAAACGACATAAGCGCCATTGAGGCGATCAGCGTGAGCTTTGTTGTGGATTTTGAAAGTAGAGTCTTCATCATTGTAGTTTAGATTTTAATTTGCTTCAAACAAATTTTTAGTTAATAAATAGATGGAGTTTTTAATAGTTATTAATTAATGAATGGATAAGGAAAAAAACTGGTGTTGAACTCCTGCCGTAGAACCGCGCCTTTCTGCAGAAGTTAATCTCCAGGCCCAACCGGGTCCGAAGATTATAGAGAGTAGCGTTGCCTTTAGTAGTTGTTTCAAAACCAATAATCTTTTAATTCTTTTAAGTATTGCGCCTCAGTTTTTCGATTTCTAAGGCTTTACAAAAATATCCGCATTTTCTATTATAGCTCCATATTCCTGATATTGTGATACATAGAGCTCGTGCCATACGAAAATGTTATACCTCCCACACCAGTTACATCGTTATATTTCCCGATCCATACTTTCTATCGAATTGTATTTCAGGCAATTAGATAGCGGGAAAAACCACGCATTTTTTAACTTATTGAAATGCTGTACGATAGGTGAAATAAAGGCCCCGTTTATCGTTCGGTCACGTTCAGCAAGTTTAAGAGCGTTCCTACCTTTGTTTCCAACGGGGCATAAAACAAAAATTCCATCCTGTAGAGGGATGGAATTTTTGAAATTGCAATAAAGAGTAGAGAGAGTAGAGAGAGTAGAATAATAAGAGAGTTGTTTCAAGACACCTTATATTGTGTACTTCCTTTTGGGAAGTTATTTTCTTCTAAAATTGTAAAGAGCGTTTTCTTTAACACTGTACAAATGTATCCCGGGGTAATAATTCAATTTAAAACCCTGAAAACAAGTGGTTTAAAATAAATGCATGGGGAATGATTTAGAAGAGATCGGAGAGGCTGCTCCTTCTTATTGATGGCAGCAAAGAATAGCTGCTGCTGATCTTCAATGCTTTAGGCTGTTCTAAAATTCACGCCAAAAAATGGGCGTAAAAAGGACAGTGCGGAGCAAAAAATTTTCAGATTTTTTTTTGATAGCAGAAGGTCCGGGAAAATCAGCAAGCTGATCAATTTGGTTTTTAATCAATTACCTGCGGAAGGCCTAAATAAAATTTTCCATTTTATTTTGCAGCAGGCTGGCCTGTTCCCTCGCCTTTTCGGCAAAATCCTCACCTGATGAGGCATAAATAATGCCCCGCGAGGAGTTGATCAGTAGGTTGGGTTCGGTTCCCATTCCATACTTTATCACTGCTTCAAGGCTGCCTCCCTGGGCACCTATACCGGGTACAAGTAGAAAGTGATCCGGAATAATCGCCCGCACCTTTTTGAGATAAGCGGTCTGGGTAGCGCCTACCACGTACATCGTATTTTCAATGTTTCCCCAGTTCTTACTTACCTCCAGCACTTCCTCAAAAAGAAACCGTTCCGAATGGAGCTTTGTCATTTGAAAATCTGCGGCCCCGGGATTGGAGGTAAGTGCCAGCAATATCACCCACTTATCTTCAAATTCAAGAAAAGGCTGAACCGAATCGGATCCCATATAGGGAGCCACCGTTACGGAATCGAAATTCATTTCCTCAAGGAAAGCCCGGGCATATCGCGTGGAGGTATTGCCGATGTCGCCACGCTTTGCATCAGCAATTGTAAAGACCTCGGGGTGTTTTTCATTGAGATAGTCAATGGTTTTGGCCAGGCTCTCCCATCCTGCCACCCCTTCTGATTCATAAAAGGCCACATTCGGTTTGTAGGCCACGGCAAACTCATGAGTAGCCTCAATGATTGTTTTGTTAAACTCATAGATAGGATCATCGGCATTCCGCAGGTGGGCCGGGATCTTTTCGGGATCACTGTCAAGGCCAATACAGAGTAATGACTTTTTTTTATGAATCTGTTCAATCAGTTGAGTGCGGGTCATAGCTAGGCTTCGGAGCCTTCCTTTAAACGCTCGGCATTTTCAGCCAGCTGCAATTCTTCTATAAAATTCTTGATGTTGCCATTCATCACATCATCAAGGTTGTACACCGTGTAGTTGATGCGGTGGTCCGTAACCCGTCCCTGAGGATAATTGTAGGTCCTGATCTTGGCCGAACGATCGCCCGTGGATACCATGCTCTTGCGTTTGCTGGAAATAGCTGCATTATGCTTCTGCAATTCCTGCTCGTATAGTTTGGTACGGAGCATCTCCATAGCACGCTCACGGTTGGCCACCTGCGAGCGCTCCACCTGGCACACCACCACACTTCCTGAAGGTATGTGCGTAAGCTGCACCTTGGTTTCCACCTTGTTTACATTCTGTCCCCCTGCCCCACCGGAGCGCGAGGTTTGCATTTCCACATCTGCGGGGTTCAGGTACACGTCTACCTCCTCGGCCTCCGGTAATACAGCTACAGTGGCGGCAGAGGTATGTACCCGGCCCTGGGTTTCGGTTTGGGGCACGCGCTGCACACGGTGTACCCCCGACTCAAACTTCATGGTGCCGTAAACCTCTTCGCCCTCCAGTTTCATAATGATCTCCTTATAGCCACCCATGGTACCCTCGCTGTAATCAATTATGGTTGATTTCCACCCTTTATCATCTGCATAGCGTTTATACATTTCAAAAAGGTCACCGGCAAAAATGGAGGCTTCATCACCCCCGGTGCCGGCCCGTATCTCCACCATGGCGTTTTTGGCATCTTCAGGGTCCTTTGGCACCAGCATCCATCTTATTTCTTCTTCAATGGATGCCAGGGCAGGTTGTGCCGTATCGAGTTCCATTTTAGCCATTTCCACCATTTCAGGGTCCCCTCCCTGTTGCAGTATCTCCCGGGCCTCCTTTATATTGTTCTGCAGTTCCACATATCTTTCACGTGCTTCCACCACAGGTT
>CAZNMG010000205.1:0-4007 GCA_964574075.1 uncultured Owenweeksia sp. | reverse complement strand
GTGGGCGGAATAAGTGTTTCCGAAAACACCTACTCCACTGAAGTAGCTGTTTATCCCAACCCTAACAATGGGGATTTTGTGGTAAGCGTCAGCGCTTCATTATCAGCATACACCCTTGAAGTGATGGATGTGAGTGGGCGAATTGTATACCGAATGGAAGAGGTGACCTCCGGTATGGAAGTTCCCGTTGAATTGAAAAATGCAGCCCCTGGGGTTTACCTCATTCGCCTGAGAGGCGAAGGCTTCAGTTCTACCGAACGGGTAATTGTGCGATAAAACCTTTAAATGGTATATGAAGCCCCTTTGCTATCTGGCAAAGGGGCTTTTTGCATCTGAAGGTAAAGGTTCTTATTACTATTCAATGGTGCGGATATTCTTCAGCTTTTCGGATAGCTGTGCTATTTTATGCTCCCGTGGCTTAAAGTGCCAGGTATGTATCCCAAGGGTGCGGGCACTTTCAATATGTCCCTCCCCATCATCCACATAAAATGTTTCCTCGGCATTCAGGTCATTTTCCTTCAAAACCCGCTCAAAGATATCCTTGTCGGGCTTGCGCATACCTACCTCATAGCTGAAATACACTTTTTCGAACTTCTTTAAAAACTGGTTGAAAAGGAAAGGTCCGGCTTCCTCTCTTATGCGCTGGATGTGAAGTTCATTGGTGTTGCTCAGCAGAAAGAGGCGGTAATCCTTTTTAAGCTTTTTCAGGAATGGAACCACCGCGGGAGGAAGAGGGTCGAGGGTGTTATTCCAGGCATCGGCCAGGTCGGAAGGGAAAATCCTCCTTTTGAAAAAGGGCTGGATTTTATGCAGAAACTCCCGGGTAGGAATTTTCCCTGTCTCAAAGTCCCGGAAAATCTCCAGTTGATCCTCAAGTTCAGGCCTGCCGCCCAATAATCTGAAGGCATCCCAACTGCGCTTTTCATCAATGGGAATGAGGACTGCCCCAAAATCGAAAATAATATTCCTGATCATGTTTGCAAAAGTAGGGGAAGATTTGGATTTCTGTAAGAACCTCCTTTCAGGGTGACATTAAAGGTTCGTTCGGAACTGCAGAAAACCGTTCAAAGTAAATTCTTGACTGTTAGTCGACTACTGTTTTTGAGAAGATAAAAAAGATGCTACCTTCCTGCCCGTTTTCACCTTCAAGAAGCTTGAGAATAATAGTTAAATTAAAATCCTCTAACCCAGAATGTTAACCAAACCAAAATTAATTTTCCACTGACTTTTTACAGTAGCAAGGTTGGGCAATTTCATTAGAGTCAACTTCTGAAGGAGCCCGTGCCGTGCGACCAGCCTGTTTCTAAGCGAACAGTTTTATTTTTTAACACCCGATCAACAGGGTCACCCCGGAAACCTTAAAACCTTTTTAACCATGAACCTAAACCTTTACCCGCGCTCTAACTCATTTTCCACGTTCATCCAAAACCTATTCGCGAAATGCGCGCTCCTGGCCTTAATTTTTATAGGACTGTGGGGTACGGCATCAGCGCAGATCAACTTTGGCTCCAGCGGTCTCGCTGGCGAAAACCTTACTTCACCCACCTCACTTGATTTTGGGCCTGACGGACGGCTTTACGTGGCCACCCAGGCAGGTGATATTTTCGCATATACCATTGTGCGTAATGGCCCCAATGACTATGAGGTGATCGCAACGGAATCTATTGATATCGTAAAGAAGATCAAGAATCATAATGACAATGGCACCGCGCATTTGAGCCAGGTAAAACGGCAGATCACCGGAATTCTGCTGATGGGTACACCTTCAAACCCAGTAATGTATGTAACCTCGAGCGATTATCGCATCGGTGGCGGTGGCGGTGGTTCGGATCTGAACCTCGATACCAATTCCGGAATTATTTCAAAGGTTTACTGGGATGGTACTCAATGGGTAAAAATCGACCTGGTGCGTGGTCTGCCCCGTTCTGAAGAAAATCACGCCACCAACGGCCTTGAGATTGATAGCGCAGCAAATATCCTATACGTGGCTTCAGGAGGTAATACCAATGCAGGTGCGCCTTCCAACAACTTTGCCCTTATCACAGAATACGCATTATCAGCGTGTATACTGGCTATTGACCTGAATGTAATTGAAGCCATGCCGGTGCTGTTTGACGCCAACACCGAATCCAACTACATTTATGACCTACCCACTCTCGATGATCCAACAAGGCCCAATGTCAATGGAATAACCAATCCCACCTTACCCGGCTACACGGGTGTGGATGTGAATGATCCCTTTGGTGGCAATGACGGCCTCAACCAGGCAAAGTGGATAGTGGGAAGCCCGGTGCAGGTTTACGCTTCCGGCTTTCGCAATATATATGAAGTGCTTATTACCGAGGCAGGTCATATGTACACCTGGGATAATGGTGCCAACCAAAACTGGGGCGGGCACCCTCATAATGAAGGTGTGGGCACGGCCACCAACAATTGGGTAACAGGCGAGCCCGGATCTACAGGCCCCGGACCCAATGATGCCATGGTAAATAATAAGGATGGCCTTCATATGGTAAGCGGGCAAGGCTACTATGGCGGACATCCCAACCCTGTGAGAGCAAACCCTGCAGGGGCAGGACTTTTTACGCATGACCACCTCAATGGAATAGGAGGTGTTAATGGCGTATGGCGTACTGCGGTAACGGGCAATTTAGCAACTACCCTTCCGGTGGACTGGCCACCGGTTGATGCCTCCCTCGCAAGGCCTATTGAAGGTGATTTCCAGAATGCGGGTGTGAATGATCCATCTCTTTATACCCTGACCTCTTCCACAAACGGAATGGCGGAGTACACCGCTTCGAATTTTGGCGGCATTATGAAGGGCAATTTACTGGCCGCGTCCTTCAATGAAAAAATAATTGGAGTGCAAATCAATGCAGCGGGTGTCATCGATAGTGCAGGCAATGTTTATGAAGTAGCATCAGGCTTTGGCAATGACCCCCTTGACCTTGTAGCCCGGGGCGACAGCGACCAGTTTCCCGGAACTATTTGGACTGCCACCTACGGCAGTAACAACATCACTATTTTTGAACCTCAGGATTTTGCCCCCTGTATTGGCGATTATGTGACAAATCTCGATGAAGATTTCGATGGGTACAGCAATGCCGATGAGATCGATAACGGTACTGACCCTTGCAATGGCAGCAGTATGCCGGCAGATAATGACAATACATTTATAGGGGAATTTAAGGTATCAGATCTACATGATCCGGATGATGATGACGATGGGCTTTTAGATAATACAGATGCCCTTGCCATTGATGGGGCCAATGGAGGAGATCTTTCCATTCCCTTCAACTATACACTTCTCAATGGTGATCCTGGCTTCGGCTTTTTCGGATTGGGATTTACGGGTTTTATGACCAACCACACCGATGATTACCTGGCCCTTTACCGGCATGAGGACAATAGCAGCACCGAAATTATTGCAGGAGGTGCCGTTGGCCTGCTGGCAATCAATGATGTGGCCGCAGGTTCGCCCCTGAGTACTGCCAACGACCTTACCAACGGCTTTCAATTCGGATTCAACGTTACCAGTACCACCCCGGCTTTTCGTTTAGAAACAAAAATGCTCGGGCCGGTATTTCAGGCAAACCCGCAGGGAAACCAGTTTAACGGAGTGTACATTGGAACCGGTGACCAGGATAATTATCTGCTGATGGCGATACATGCCAATGGCGGAAGTCCGGTCATTCAGATCGTTAAAGAGATAAACGGGATTCCGGTAATGAATACCTACCCCGTAACCGATCTGGGCACCACTGCCGAACTCAGTCTTTACTTTGAGATAGATCCCTTTGCGGGAACTGTACAGCCGCAGATCAATACCGGTGGAGGTAAAATTGATCTGGGAAGTGTGATCAACCTTAGCGGAAGCCTGCTCACCGCTCTTCAATCATCTGATGCTCTGGTTCTTGGTGTAGCGGCTGGAAAGGATCCGGCCGATCCGTCATTTAATGCCACATGGGATAATATTAAAGCTGAGTTTCTCGTCAACCCTATGGGAA
>CAZNMG010000204.1:0-3023 GCA_964574075.1 uncultured Owenweeksia sp. | reverse complement strand
GTACATCTCCGATCTTTTCAAGGATGCTCATAACTTTCTTTATCTGGGCCGGGGCTATAATTTTCCGGTGGCATTGGAAGGTGCACTTAAACTAAAGGAGATCAGTTACATTCATGCCGAAGGCTATCCCGCTGCGGAAATGAAGCATGGCCCCATTGCGCTGATTGACGAAAATATGCCGGTGGTGGTAATTGCCCCCCGAAGCGGCCAGTACGACAAAATCGTAAGCAACATCCAGGAAGTAAAAGCACGGAATGGAAAGGTTATAGCCGTGGTCAGCAATGGTGATTCTGAGATCGCCCGAATGGCCGATCATGTTATTGAAATCGAAGATACGCTTGAAGTGTTTTCTCCGCTGCTTACCACAATCCCGCTGCAGCTGCTTTCTTATCACATTGCCGTAATGCGCGGTTGTAATGTAGATCAGCCAAGGAACCTGGCAAAGTCGGTTACAGTGGAATAGGAATTCGGAAATTTTATCAGAAGATTTACGAGCCGTTATACTCGTTCATGGCTGTATTTAGTCCTGCCAGGGCGAAGGCTTCTATGGCTTTACAGGCTAATTCTATGCGGGGTTTAAGAGCCGAGGCTTCTTCTGTATCCCATTCGCCTAAAACATACTGCACCTGCATGCCCTTCGGAAAATCGTTTCCTATGCCAAAGCGAAGTCGGGGATAATCCTGCCGACCCAGTATCTGGTTAATGTGCCTGAGTCCATTATGGCCACCATCACTTCCCTTGCCTTTTATGCGGATGGTGCCAAAGGGCAGGGCGACCTCATCCACCACAACCAGTAAATTTTCGAGGGGGATCTTTTCCTGCTGCAGCCAGTAGTTTACCGCCTTGCCACTAAGGTTCATATAGGTGGCAGGCTTAATCAGCAGTAGCTCCTTGTTTTTGATTTTGAGTGTGGCCGTGTCCGCATAACGGCCGGGGCTAAAAGAAATATTGGACGCCCCGGCAAGGGCGTCCAATATCTTAAAACCTATATTGTGGCGGGTGTTTGCGTACTCATCACCGATATTTCCTAATCCGGCTATGAGATACTTTTTCACTTCCCGGCTTATTGTTCAGCAGTAGCTTCGGCAGCTTCTTCTGTACCACCTTCGGCCTCAGCAGTAGCGCCCTCTTCACCTTCGACTTCTTCTTCGTCTGCAACTTCCTCCACCACGTTACGGGCAGTCTGGATGAGGCAAATGGCACGGGTAGGCTCGTGCATGATCTCAAAACCTTTGGTTTTAACATCCTGTACACGTACTGCCTCACCAATACGAAGCTCTGTAATATCAATTTCGATAGCTCCGGGTAAACCCTGGTCATCAGCCCTTACACGCAGCTTCCGCAGGTTAACCTTAAGACGGCCACCATTGCGTACTCCGCGGGAATTACCGGTGAGCACTACAGGTGCCCAAATGGTTACAACCTTCCCAGGAACCAGTTCCATGAAATCAACATGCTCGAGCTCGTCAGTAACGGGGTGATACTGCGCATCACGAATTACGGCACTGTAGGTTTTGCCGTCAACACTGATCTTCACATTGAATATTTCCGGAGTATAAAGGATATTCTTAAAGCTTACATCCGGTGTATAGAAATGAACATTTTCTTCGCCTCCGTAAATTACACAAGGCACATTGCCTTCTCTCCTCAGCAGTTTAGCGCTCTTTCCGCCCAGATCTTCACGTGAAGTACCTTCGATGGCTATGGTTTTCATCTTTACTTGTTTTTATTACTCTAAAAAGTGTGAACTAATTGACTCATGGTGGTGAACCTTATGCATAATATTGGCAAAAAGTTCGGCCACCGTGATTACCCGAATCTTACCGGGCAAACTATCATGTGGAATGGTATCCGTGATCACCAGTTCCTTTAATTTTGAATTTTCAATGCGCTCCAGCGCTTTACCGGAGAGCACTCCGTGGGTACAAAATGCCCTTACGCTCAGAGCTCCTTCCTCTATCAGCATATCGGCCGCCTTGGTAAGTGTGCCGGCCGTGTCTATCATATCGTCAATAAGTATGACGTTGCGGCCTTCCACGTTTCCAATAACCGTCATCTTATCAATAACGTTGGCCTTTTTGCGCTGCTTATAGCAGATCACCACTTCACTCTCGAGCCACTTTGCATAGTTGTTGGCGCGTTTGGAGCCCCCCATGTCGGGAGAGGCTATAGTAAGATCTTCCAGCCCCAGCTTTTGTATTTGAGGTACAAACAGCGAGGAGGCAAAAACGTGATCTACCGGTACTTCAAAGAAGCCCTGGATCTGATCCGCATGCAGATCCATTGTCATAATACGGGTGGCACCGGCTGCGGTGAGCAGGTTGGCCACCATTTTGGCCCCTACGGGAACCCTCGGTTTATCCTTGCGATCCTGCCGCGCCCAGCCAAAGTAAGGCATCACAGCTGTGATGTGCTTGGCCGAAGCCCGTTTGGCCGCATCAATCATCAGCAACAGTTCCATCAGGTTTTCGGTGGGAGGATTGGTACTTCCAATAAGGAATACCCTACCGCCTCTTACTGTTTCTTCAAATGAAGGCTGAAATTCGCCATCGCTGAACTTGGTAAACTCGATCTTTCCTACCGGTTGCCCATATGCATCCGCGATCTTCTCAGCTAAAACCTTTGAACTGCGAACTGCAAAAATCTTGGCGTGTGGTACCACGTAGTTAATCCTTTGGTATTGTTGCTTTTAAATGTCCTCAAAAAAGGGCTGCAAATGTAAATAATTATTCGTGAAGAAAAGAAGAAATGAACAAGCGGATAATAAAATTTAGGAGAGGCTTTTTGGATAATGTGGAATTCATTGGCTATTTTTGCCGCCCGCAAATCGGTTTGTAGTTCGTGGTTGGCGGTTTATAGTGAAGGTCCAGCTCCAACCTTGATCACATCAAACTACAAAACTTACGAGCCCAGGGGGCCCTGATCGTATCGGGATAAACACCTTACCTGGGCATAGTGTAGGAAAGTGATGCCCAGGTGGCGCAATTGGTAGACCTGCCTACCGTCAGGCAGGCGCGTTGGTC
>CAZNMG010000203.1:0-8403 GCA_964574075.1 uncultured Owenweeksia sp. | reverse complement strand
GTATAAAGGCGCAGGAGCGTCATTGTCGACCACAACGATGTAGTAATTGGTTGCAGTTCCGATGGTAAGCCCTGGCGAAACTGTTGAAATACTAACAAAGAGGGTTTCATTGGCTTCCATTACGGCATCATCAACAATGTTGAGATCAAAGCTCACGGTATCCTCATTGGCGGGAACAGCCAGTTGCAATATCCCGGTAGTAAGATTTGGAGAAGGGTTAATGGATCCATCGGCAGGAACAACAACTCCGGTACCCAACACAAACTGCAGATCCACAGTTTCGGCAGTGGTGGCTGATGGATCAATAAGTAAGTTTATTGTAACCGTGCCAGCAGATTCGCTCACGGTCTGGCTGGCCATTTCAAAATCAACTTCGGGCACCGTAGAGGCTACGCGCTGGTAAGTGCCTACAGGCACAGGAGAAGTAGCATTGGCATTGCTGGTTGCGGGATCAAGAACATTAACTCCGCCAAAGAACCAGTTACCTAAAACAAAGGTGCTGCCATCAGGGCCGGTGGTATCAACTCTATAAGCCCAGCTATCCATGTATTCCCAGGGAGTACCGCTACCATCGACATTTACATCTCCAAAAACGTCAACCACAGTTCCGGTTTTGTAAAGTTCATAGGCGTCATCACCATTTCCGTTTACAGCTGAACCTCCGGCATTTACATAATCGGCACTAAAGCCAAACCAGGTATAAAATCCGGTAGAGTCGTTGGTCACATAAAAGTGGGTACCTGCTGGTATGGCATCGGCAGGAAAGGTATAATCAGGGGTTACGGATGAGCCTCCACCATTGGTAGCACGACCCAGGCCGTACTCGCTAAGGTCGGATATCGCATTGATGGCATAAAGCTCAATAGCCTTAGGCAAACCCCCTGAAAGAGTTGCATCCACAATACCGGTAAGCACCAGGTCGGAAACCACAGGCGCAGAAGGATTGACAATAACCTGCCCAACCATTCCGCCACCAAAATGAACATCGCAGTGGTAGTCATAAGTTCCCGGCACGGTAAACTGAAAGTCGTAGGTCCAGCTGCTTCCGATGGCATTGCCAAAAGAGGCCGGGTTGGAGGGAAAAGTACTTGTGGTCCCATTCACATTATGGGTTCCACTGCTATTGGTCCACCGTACGGTATCACCCTGGTTGATAGTGACGGTTGATGGCGAGAAACTCCCGCCTGATAAAGTGACATTGTGCACCGTTGCATGCGAGGCAAAGCCAAGCACAACAGCTAATGCAGCTAAAAAGGATAATCTTGTTTTCATAATCGGATTTTTTAATAGAGCTTCAAAAGTACCAAAGTAAAATGATGTCTCCCACCTAAATGATTAAGAGATTGTTAAATAAAGAAAGAGTATTTGAGGAAAATGCCGCTCAAGAAATTTTTTGGGCTGTGAATTTCTATTTAAACCTGTAGCTATATCCCACGGAAATTTCCAATCCCGGCTCAAGGCGGGTAAAAATCGTATCATCTGCACGAAATCCGGTATAAAAGCTTTCTCTTGCATCGGTTAAAATATTTTTCACCTTAAGGCTTAGGGAAGATCTTCCCTCCTCGCCAAAAGATTTACTTCCAGTAATATTAAGGCTATGGAAAGGCTGGGTGTATACGTCCGGAAATACTCCACCACCCACCACCTCGAGAGTGGGGCCTTTTACGTTGTAGTAAATTCCTGCGCTAAATTCAGACTCGGCATCATCGTACTGAAATCCTGCATTTACAATATAAGGTGCTTGCCCAGCCATAGCTCTCTCTCTGTCCACCTTGTCACCTTCCTTTTTATTTTCTTTTCTCGAGTTGAATTCTACCGGGGTCATCTCTATTACCGAATGTACGATCGTTACGTTGGTCGAGAAACTTACCATACTCAAGGCCGAACTAATAAAATCAAGGTTTTTCCTAAGCTCAAACTCACCTCCATAAATCTCTCCATTACCTACATTACGGGGTTGAAACTCGGGTGTGGTTTGAGCAGTAGGAATGCGCACCAGTTCTATGGCATCCGAGAAGAACTTGGCAAAGCCGCTAAAGGATATCAGTTCTCCCATGTCGCCAAAAATTTCGTACCTCAGATCCAAATTGTTAATTCGGGTACTTTCTAAGTTGCCATCCCAAATATTATTGTTGGCTGTGTCATTATAGACCAAAAGTCCTCCATTAAAAGTACGGTTGGTAACAGGATCGAGAATTTGAGCAAATGACAATTCCTTAAATGATGGCCGCGCGATAGAGCGAAAGTAAGACCCTCTCAAATTCTGATTTTCATCAAGCGCGAAAATGATATTTGCCGAAGGAAACAAGTCTAATGAGCTTAAAACAATTTCATTATCAAGCACATTGCCATTAGGATTATTTCTGGCTCCCAGTTGATCTCTACCGGTATGGCGCTGTATATAGTACTCAGCCCTTAAGCCTATAATCGTTTTCAATTTGAAAGTTGGAGAAAATTCGAATGAGGTATAAGCAGCTATATTGTTTACGTTGGAGGAGTACGCGTTAGGGTTGGGCTCACCATTAGGAGAATTTAGGGACTGGTAGAACAATTGACCCAGAGGGAAGATATTCGTATCTGCCAATACGTTATTGGGATTACCATCATAAGTATATCCCGATTTGGCAGCCTGTAAATCAAAAGATAATATCTTATAATCTCTTTGCTTAAACAGGTGGCTTGCACCAAACTTCAGCTTACCATCTCTTTCGAATGTTTTGGTGTTTAAAGTAACATCAAGCTTCTCAGCAATGTTAATCTCATCCAGATAGCGCCATATCCTACTGGGGTTGCCGCCCTGGCCGGATTCAAAAGTTGAATCACCTGACTCGAGCGTGAAGGCCGTCCTTCTTAAGTCAGGCTCGGTAATATTGGATAGCGTAGGGGAAATTATCCATTCTATATCCCATTTGCCCTCCCCCTTGTGGTGTTCGCCTGACAACATTAAATTCGTCAACCCTCTTTGGCTATAGGTAAGGTTGTTGGCATAAGCCTGATAACCTGATTGCCCCAAAACTTCATCCGCATTAACTACATAGAACTGCGAGGCTGTTGATTCCCCATTTTGCAAGTGCATCAAGGCAATGCGGTATTTTGAGGTCAAAGTCTTGAATGCCAGGCCGGCCAATCCTCCCAGCAAAACGGATCTTTCGCCTAACTGGCCGGTTTGCAGTGTGGCCAGATCGTGATTGTACACACTGGGGGCGCCATTACTGTAGTATTCTCCGAAAGTTACGTCATCATAAAAGCGAGTGGAATTCTTATACGTTGCCGAGAAAATGTAGCCCAACTTATTGGAACTTTCCAGCACCTTTTGATTACCCATAGAAAGGCCCAGGTCAAAATCCATAAAGCTGGTTTGCTTCATAGCTCCCAAGGTTGGGCTAAAATTGCGATTAAACGTTCCCACTTCTTCATTGGTGCCAGCAAAGAAAGGATGGGGCGCAGGGCTTTGCTCAGCACCGGAGGGTAGTTCTCTTTCTCCTCCATCAAAACCTAAAAAGTCTGTACTGCTGCCTTCATAATCCAAATAATCAGGATTGAGGTGCATAGATGGATTGTAGCCAATACCTGCAGAAACTATGAGTAATTCTTTCTCAGGAAAAGCCTTGGTTTCAATATCCATCACACCACCTGTAAAATCGGCCGGCAGTTCAGCCAGGGCCGTTTTCAGTACGGTCATGTTGTTGATAAGATTGGTAGGGAAAATGTCAATCTGAATGGAGTTGCGGTCGGGATCAAGGCCTGGTACATCCACACCATTCAGCGTGGTTTTAGTATAACGATCACCCAGGCCACGCACATAAACATATTTTCCGCCTTCTACAGAAACTCCCGTCACGCGTTTGGCCGCATCTCCGGCATCTGAATCACCGGTTTTTCTGAGCTTGGCCGCAGAAATCCCATCAATCACATTGGCCGATTTCCTTTTTACAGTCAGAAGGGCAGCTTCGGTATTTCGGGCTACTTCGGCAGTAATAATTACCTCGCTCAGTTCGCTGGTGGCTGGCTTTAGCCTGAGAATATCTATTACGGTAGCTTCTCCTGCTTTTACCTGAACACCCGTAATAATAGTGCTGTTAAGTCCGATAAAAGACACTCCCAAATCGTGCGCACCAGGCTCGGCCCTAAGTTCAAAGTTACCTTCAAAATCAGTAGTAGCTCCGATCTGTGTTCCCTTTATTACCACATTAGCAAAGAATAGAGGTTCTCCGGTCTCATCTTCTATCACCGTACCTCTGATAATACCTTTCTGTTGTGCGTGTGCCGCAGAACCGCTCAATAAAATTACCAGTACAGGTAGGGCACGAATGGCAGCTTTTAACATTCTAAACAGTTTAATTTTTCGTAAAAATTGCGCTTGAAATGCGACTTTCTAAAAAGAAATTCTAAAAAGAGAAAGAAGCTTGCCTTATGGTATCATTTTAAGGCAAGCTTCTATTTTTAATACTAACAACCTGAGTTTTTCATAAACACCGTTACTCTACAGCAACCTGGCTAAGCGTACCTGACTTGCTGGCCCAGGTCCAGCCAAAGACAGATGAATTAGCACCAACGGTGTTATTTCCCTCGCCTACTGCCGTGATAGCGGTTGGCACAGTGGTTCCTGGCTCAAAAAGATCTGTGAGGGTGCCACCGTTGAGCGTAATCTCCAAATTAGAAGTGGTTCCGCTCATATCGCCTCCAAAAGAAGCGAAAGGCTGCAATTCCTCATCTACATCAGTAGTGCTGGGGTCATCGGCAATATAGCCGTAGTTAGCGCCAAGGCCGAAGAAATATACATTCTGAAGAGCGGCATTTGTATTACCGTCCCAGTCAACCAGGCTACTGATGTCGCTACCCGCGTAAACAGTACCATTGGTAAAAAGATGCGTTCCTGTAGCAGCATTTCCACCCTCAGGGCCATCCAGTTCAAAAGCAGAGCCACCGCGAGGGGTTACTATTACGAAATTGTCACAAGTTCCGGTCCAGTCCTGATCGGTATCCAGCCCATCATCACCTGAGTTCCACACAAGCACATCCGAAACGTCAACATTTCCTCCAAACCACTCGATACCGTCATCCTGATTGGCAACAATCTCTATATTATTGATAACCGTTTGATTACCCACTCCACCTAGGGTAAGGCCGTTAATCTCGTTACCTGCACCTATATTAGTACCGCCATGACGAATAGAAACGTAGGTAAACTCACCTGAGCTGTGGTTGGGATCAGATCCGCCATAAAGGCCATTTTGATCAGAAGTAGGAATCCCCTCAATCTGTACAGTAGCACCAGAGGCTTTGATAGGAGCATTTCCAAGAATTATAACCCCACCCCAAAGGCCGTTATTCTCCGGGCTAAGATTTGGGCTAACGATATCACCTGGCTCTATGTCATCAGCAACTGTGGTAAAAATGATAGGCTCATCAGGGGTACCGTTAGCCATAATCTTACCAGTGCGCGAAATCAACAACGCAGAAGCAAAAGTTCCAGCGCCAGGGTTTGCTTTAATAACGGTGCCCGGGTCAATAGTAAGGGTAGCACCACCAGTTACCGTTACGCGGCCGTCAAGACGGTACACATTGTCGGCAGTCCATCTTTCATCTGAAGTAATGACACCGCTCTTTATTACTACATCAATTGTAGAGGGTGCAACAGGTTGATCTGGTTCATCATCACAAGAAGTCAGAGCGAATACAGCAGCGGCACTGTAAAGCAATAGAGATCTGAATTTTTTCATCGGAATAGTTGTTTGTTTAATATTTGCTGCAAAGAGAAGGAGTAGGTGTTTCGTGTGGGTTAACCCAACTTAAACTTTGCTTAAACCGGGATTCGCTGCTAACCGGATACCGGGCGGGTGCAACTGACCAAACCGGACATTCCCTGAAAGTTAAGACGGTGTTATCGCTATAGCGGGGATATTAAACAATTGTTAAGGCAGAGACCGGTTGCTTCAATATCTCTATTTTTGAACCGCGCCAAAAGCTGTTGCAACAGGCCGGACAACATCCTCAGAAAAGCCAATATCTACAAAATGAAAAAAAGCGAATTGACCATACTCCTGATAGATGATGAACCGGATATTCTGGAGTTTGTGGGTTACAACATCAAAAAGGAAGGCTATAATATACTTACCGCAAATAATGGTGAGGACGGTATCCGTATCGCCAAAAAGAAAAAGCCCGAACTTATCCTGCTGGATGTGATGATGCCGGGCATGGACGGAATTGAGACCTGCGACCGTCTGCGCAAAACACCCGGCCTTGAGAATACGCTGATTGCTTTTTTAACGGCCCGCGGTGAGGATTACAGCCAGGTGGCCGGCCTTGACGCTGGTGCAGATGACTACATCACCAAACCGATAAAACCCAAAGTACTGATAAGCCGGATAAAAGCCCTGCTGAGACGCTATGGGCAGAAGCAGGAAACCGGTTCCGTGCAGATATTTGGCAGCCTCAGTATCGACCTCGATAAATACCAGGTACATCAAAACGACAGCAAGGTAGACCTGCCGCGTAAGGAATTTGAGCTGCTTACACTATTGACTTCAAAACCTGGTAAGGTTTTTCATCGCGATGAAATCCTCGACCGTATATGGGGCAATGATGTGATTGTGGGCGGGCGTACCATTGATGTGCACATCCGTAAGCTGCGCGAGAAGATCGGTGATGACTGTATAAAGACTGTAAAAGGCGTAGGCTACAAATTTGAGGAAGCCTGATCCTCCCAACTGAACCCTTCCCCAATGCGATTTGAACGGCCTAACATATTCGCTTTTACGATTTCCATCCTCATCGGGATATTGGTGGCCGTCCTACTGCTTTTCCTTTTTCAGCTGCATCAACACCCGGTTTACTGGGGCGAGATAATTGTGACCGTACTCGTGGTAGTAGTAGCTTCTTACCTGCTGATCCGCTACGCGGTGGAACGCTTTATTTACAACAAGGTGAAGATCATTTATAAGAATATCCACAAACTTAAGGTAGGCGGCAAAAAGAACGAAGTGCGCAGCACCGACCTGGATGTAGTATCGCGCGAAGTGGCGGAATGGGCCGAGCAGCGGCAGACAGAGATCGATGAGCTCATGGAGCGCGAAACCTTCAGGCGCGAGTTTATCGGGAATATTTCCCATGAGCTGAAAACCCCGATTTTCAACATCCAGGGATACCTGCTTACCCTGCTCGATGGAGCATTGGACGATCCCGCCATAAACCGCAAATACCTGAAGCGCGCCAATAAATCGGTTGATCGTATGATCCACATTATTGAAGATCTCGAAGTAATTAGCAACCTTGAAGCAAGGCGGGTGAAGCTATCGTTAAGCAATTTTGATATGGTGGAGCTGGTAAAAGAGGTGTTTGAAATGCTGGAGGAGAAAGCCAAAAAAAGGAAGATCACCCTTCGCTTCAAAAAGGAGTATGACAAGCCGGTAAAGGTTATGGCCGACCGGCCGAAAGTGGAGCAGGTACTCGTAAACCTGATTTCAAATGCCATTAAGTACAGCCGCAACAAAGGCTCTGTTGAAGTGCGTTTCTATGATATGTACAACCAGGTGCTCACCGAAATTTCGGATGATGGGATCGGTATTCCACAGGAGGATATTAACCGGATTTTTGAACGTTTTTACCGGGTCGATAAAAGCCGCTCACGTGAGGCTGGCGGCTCAGGGCTTGGACTTGCTATTGTAAAGCACATTCTGGAAGCCCATCGCGAAACCATCAACGCCCGCAGCAGCCCCGATGCCGGATCAACTTTTTCCTTTACCCTCAAAAAGGGCAAATAAATCCGCGGGCAGACCGGTTTCTGATTTTACAGATTCCAAACCATTATAATTTTCGGCCCGGCCCAATTGAACCGTCAGGTCAAGCTCATCCTGTGAGGTGTAAAGAAAATAACCCTTGTGCAGCATATAGCGTGCTAAGTACTCCTGCTCCGGTTGACCGGGAGTGGGAATAAGCAGAGCCCTGTTTCGCAGGTAATAATAATCCATAATCGAAGAGTAGCCCGAGCGGCTGATCACCATTTGGGAGGCAGAAACGGCCCGCGCAATTTGTTCGGAGGTAGCCACATTTAGCACCTCCACATTTTCGGGGGCAGCCGGGTTTGGTTTATCCGTGCCCCGGATCAATAAGAAAGGCCCCGGCAACGCTGCCATTTGTGTAAGGAGCTTTTCCTCAAGGATGGTGCGCTGCGGCTCGGGGCCGCTGAGGATGGCGCAGGCCCGGAATTTTTTCTCTACCATTACAGGCAATACGGTTTGCGAGAAGCGGGAAAGAATCCCAATGAATTTTACCGGAACCTTAGGGCGGTAAGTATGGCCCATTTCACCTGAGAGGTTGGAGCTGCCGGAAACATCGGGCACCCAGCATTCATCAAAGCGGTTTATAAAATAATGGTGAAATGAGGAGAACATCTTTCGC
>CAZNMG010000202.1:0-2728 GCA_964574075.1 uncultured Owenweeksia sp. | reverse complement strand
GGGTTCATAACCTAAAGAATGTAGATGTAAACATTCCCCGGAATGAACTGGTGGTGATAACAGGGCTGAGTGGCAGCGGCAAATCTTCGCTGGCTTTTGATACTATATATGCCGAGGGGCAGCGCAGGTACATTGAAACTTTTTCGGCTTACGCCCGCCAGTTTTTGGGCAACCTTGAGCGCCCTGATGTTGATAAGATCAACGGCCTCAGCCCCGTTATTTCCATTGAGCAGAAAACCACCAGCAAAAATCCCCGCTCCACCGTAGGGACGGTTACCGAAATTTATGACTTCCTGCGGTTGCTCTTTGCCCGCGCCTCCATTGCCTACTCCTACAACACAGGCGAGAAGATGGTGAGCTATACTGATGAAAAGATCAGGGAACTGATCATTCAGCAGTTTGAAGGGCAAAACATCAGCCTCCTGGCCCCCATTATCCGCTCACGCAAAGGGCACTACCGCGAACTTTTTGAAAGCCTTGCCAAACAAGGTTTTGTAAAGGTGCGCGTGGACGGTGAGATTGAAGACATCACCAGGAATATGCGGCTTGACCGCTATAAAACCCACGAGATAGAACTGGTGATAGACCGGCTGAAGATCAACGAGAGCGGTGAAAAAAGACTCAGGGATTCTATTGCCACCGCTATGCAGTACGGGCAAGGCGTAATAATGGTGATTGACCAGGAAGGTGAAAACCCCAGGTATTTCAGCCGCAACCTCATGTGCCCCACCACCGGAATTTCTTATCCCGCTCCGGAGCCCAATACTTTCTCCTTCAACTCACCCAAAGGCGCCTGCCCCAAATGCCATGGCCTTGGCGAAGTTTCGCAGATCGATATGGAAAAGATCATTCCCGATCCGCTGAAAAGCATTCGAAAAGGCGGAATTGCGCCTCTTGGGGATTACAAAAAAACGTGGATCTTCAACCAACTGGAGATCATAGGCGATCGGTATGGCTTCGACATGACCACACCCGTCAGGGATATCCCGGAGGAAGGCATGGAAGTGATCCTCTATGGTTCGGATGAAGCCTTTGAGGTGGAGAACAAAAATCTCGGGGTAACCCGCAAGTACAGCATCAACTTTGAGGGTGTGATCAACTTCATTCAAACACAGAGCCTCGAAACCAAGAGCAAATCTATAAAGCGTTGGGCAGAGGGTTTTATGAACAAGGTGGATTGCCCCGAATGCCAGGGCGCCCGCCTCAAGCTCGAGTCGCGCTTCTTCAGGATCGGGGATAAAAATATTGCAGACCTGGCTTCTATGAGTCTCAACCGCCTTTCGGAATGGTTTCACACCATTGAAGGGGAAATGGACGAAAACCAAAAGCTGATCGGTACTGAAATTCTGAAGGAATTGAGAACCCGCACCAGCTTTCTTCTCAATGTGGGGTTGGACTACCTCTCCCTCAACCGCCCGGCCAAAAGCCTTTCGGGAGGCGAAGCCCAGCGGATAAGGCTGGCTACCCAGATAGGGTCTCAACTGGTAAATGTGCTTTACATTCTCGATGAGCCCAGCATAGGCCTTCATCAGCGCGATAACCACAAACTTATCGATTCACTGAAGGAGCTGCGCGACATCGGAAATTCAGTGATTGTAGTGGAGCACGATCGCGATATGATCGAAAATGCGGATTACATCTTTGATATCGGGCCGCATGCCGGCCGCAGGGGCGGTCAGGTGGTAGCCCATGGCACACTAGGTGATATTTTGAAAAGTGACAGCCTTACGGCCCGGTACCTCAATGGCGAAAAGCAGATTGAGGTGCCTGCTAAAAGGAATAGCGGGCACGGCAAAAATATTTCACTAAAAGGTGCCAAAGGCCACAACCTCAAAAATGTGGACGTTAAAATTCCTCTGGGCAAGCTTGTTTTGGTTACGGGGGTTTCAGGAAGTGGAAAATCAACACTCATCAATGAAACTCTTTACCCGGCCCTGAGCCAGCATTTTTACAATTCGGTAAAAAAACCGCTGGAGTATAAATCCATTTCGGGTCTTAAGAACATCGACAAGGTAATTGATATTGACCAATCGCCCATTGGCCGTACGCCTCGTTCCAACCCGGCTACCTACACAGGAGTATTATCCTATATCCGTGATCTTTTTGCCAACCTGCCCGAGTCAAAGGTTCGCGGATATAAGCCCGGCCGTTTTAGTTTCAATGTAAAGGGCGGCCGTTGCGAAACCTGTGAAGGAGCCGGTATCCGTGTAATTTAAATGAACTTTTTACCGGATGTGTATGTGCCCTGCGAAACCTGCCAGGGCAAGAGATTTAACCGCGAAACTCTTGAGATTCGCTACAAGAGTAAGTCCATTGCGGATGTGCTCGATATGAGTGTAAATATTGCCGTGGAGTTTTTTGAAAGCATTCCAAAAATCTATGCTAAGCTCAAAACCCTGCGCGATGTGGGACTTGGTTATATTACGCTCGGCCAGCAATCCACCACTCTTTCGGGTGGAGAGGCGCAGCGGGTAAAACTGGCAACAGAACTCAGCAAACGCGACACCGGCAATACGCTGTATATTCTGGATGAGCCCACCACGGGGCTCCACTTCGAGGATGTACATGTGCTGATGGATGTGCTGCATAAGTTAGTACGTAAAGGCAACACGGTGCTCATCATTGAACATAATATGGATGTAATTAAACTGGCAGACCATATTATAGACATCGGCCCCGAAGGAGGCGATGCTGGTGGTGGTGTAGTGTTTGAAGGTACTCCTGAAGA
>CAZNMG010000201.1:0-6541 GCA_964574075.1 uncultured Owenweeksia sp. | reverse complement strand
GGTTATTTCCGGTAAGGGATTTGTACCCCCGGATAACCACGTTTGATGATCCACCCATGGTGCCACTGCTTTTCACCTGCATGCCTGCAACTTTCCCCTGCAGGGAATTTACGAAGTTTGCATCCTTGGCTTTCACTGTGGCTTCACCCTCCACTTCCGTGGTGGCGTAGCCAAGAGATCTTTTTTCACGGGAAATACCAAGAGCAGTTACCACAACTTCGCTCAGTCTTTCCTGCGCTTCGGCTAACTGGACATTGATAAAATCCTCGTCTCCGACAGGCACCTCAACTTCGGCCTTTCCGATTGCCTGAAAGACCAATACAGAACCTGAATCTGAAAGTGTAAGAGTAAACTGACCCTGGGGATCGGTGGAGGTACCGTTTCGGGTTCCTTTTTCGATTACCGCGACTCCTGGTAAAGGAACACCGGTTTCGGCTTCTTTTACGACACCCGAAATGGTTCGGGCCTGGGAATATCCCACTTGCGCGCATAGCGCCAACAGCAAGGTCAGCAACGTTGCCTTATTTCTCATGTAGGTAAAATTTTGTGTTAAACGTTAACACGAATTTGCAGAGAATTAATCACATAATCAACATTCTCACTCTTTTTGTTAAGTATTATTTAAGAAATGCTATGCACGAATAACAATCCAGAGGGAGGTTTAGCCTCTGATAGTCAACTCCCTATATTTTTTGTGAGGAATCTTTTACAGGAGTGTTAAAATATTGATCGAGGACGACCAAAAGGGCCGAGAATCCCCAAACAGGACATGCGGCCTTATCCATTTCGAGGAAATTATTGAGAAATCCGTGGGTCCAATAGGTAATAAGACCCAGAAGGGCAGCAAGGGCAATGTATTTTAATTCCTTATCCTGCATTTTGTAATACACCTTAATACCATATAATATGGTGACAAACACTATAGCGAGCACGCTTAAAGCCCCAATAATTCCCATTTCTGCCAAAGGTCCGATGTACTCACTGTGGGCGTTGCCCATATCTCCGGCATTGGTGCTGATTATAGTCTTTTCGTGGGGCTTTTGATAGGGAGCGTACAGAAACATATATGTCCCGGGCCCATAGCCAAGCAACGGCCGCTCTTCAAACATTCGGTATGCCGACTTCCACCTGTTGATACGCTCAAGGTTTGAGGCATCTGTGGAAATATTGGAAATCGACTCCACATGCTCCGTAAGGTTATCACTGCTCACCTGATCATTGCTCTCAAATCTTTTTTCAAGATCCTCCCAATAAGAACCGATGACGGCCAAACCCACAACCAGCATCAGGGCAAGTATCTCTTTTCTGACCTTGAATACGATGAGGGCCATTGCTCCAAGGGCAACTATCAGACTTAACCAGGCGGCCCGGGTAAAGGAGAATATAACTCCCACAAACAGGATAGTGAAGACAAGTATGGCCAGGAGCTTTCTATTGACACCCATCTTTAAAACAAAGGCAAAAACGAAGGCTATAGGTATGTACATGGCCAGTACGGCACCATAACTAGTGTGCTCCTTAAAAAAGGGAAACATAACCCAGGTGGAGGTATCTTTTGTAAAGCCATGCTGGCCATGGATGTATAATGTATAAATAACCACACCTGCCAATGGGAGCATGAACAGCCAGAAAAATAATTTGATCTTCTTTTTCTCCTTAAAAAGTTGAGACATGAAGTAAAAAAAGACCGTGAGAAACCAAACCCGCGCCAGGAAATACTTAAAACTCACAAAGGGTATTTCGCTGGTAATTGAGGTAATAAACATCCACAACAAATTAAAAAGAATAGCCAGCGAAATAGGGTGCCGTACCACCCGGGGATCGAAATTGCCGTGGTAGAGCACTTTAAAGAAAAAGAGAAGCATCACTCCAAACAGGATCGGTTCGGTGGGTAAGGTAAATCCCACATGCAAATCGGGATTGAAATAGAAGATGGAGAGAGGTGTGCTGAAAACCAGGAACAACAACACTTTATCAAGCGCCAGGATAATAGCGGCTATCAAAGCCACTCCCAACGGCAAAAGCAGTCCCCAGAAGTTTTCAGTGACTATAAACAGCACATTGAGCAAGCTAAACCCAATGCCCCAAAAAATCACTGTTTTATTACTTAGTCCTGAAAGTGCCTCTTTCAAATCAGGAGGTTTTTTTGGCGTTCCTGATGGTATCGTAAACCAAAATTACAATAAGCGTAAGGGAGAAGGCACCCACAGCCGCAATAGCCACAATAAGCCAGCGGGTGGGGTAAGCTTTCTTTTCAGCTGGGTAAGCTGTATTTACCTGGAAAGAGGCGGGGAGTGACTCTGCGACATCTACCTTGGCCTGATCAAACTTGATCTTCAGCCTCACCAATTCCTCTTTCAGGTATTGCGATTCATCGCGAAGTGACACATAGGTGCCTCCATATTTAGCAAGGGTATCCAGTTTGCGTTCGAGAGTTTCCACGGCCGGGCTTCCCGGCCGGGTTTCAATTAGTGCAGTGGCCAGTTGCTCACTCAGCACCGCTGACTGGGTTTCATAGTCGTGGACGCCTTTGTAACGAAGTGTAGTCAGTGAATCTTCCAGGTCGGTTACTTCCTCTTTCAGCGCCTGAAACTCCTGAGCGATAATCTGAAGACCTTGTTTGGCGCGTTCCTTCAGAATGCGGTTTTTCACCTCATCCAGCAGGACAACAATTTCATTAGCAATCATAGCGGCCGTATCGGGATCCCTGTCCAGCACATTGATCTCCACTGACATAAACTCTGTTCTGCGGTATTCAATATTGTCCTCGTACGTTTCATAGAGGCTGGTGCGCACATATTTGCCACTCGTATCGATATCGTAATGCCGGAGCAGGTTAAACTTTTCGATAATTCGCACCCGAATTTCATCGGAATTTAGAATTTGCAGAAGTTGTTCGGCCTGCTCTTCATCACCAAACTCCAGAATATCCTGCCCACGGCTAGAAAACTGTTGGGGCAACAGCGCCTTTGAAAGGGAGTTGGTTGTGGTGGGAAATACCGTTACGGTAGATTTATACTTGGGTTGTATAAAGAATGGTCCACTAAAAATAGCAGCTAGCAAGGCAGCAGCAACAGTTACTATAATAAGAGGCCAGCGCCAGTTATAAATGTAAAGCACAAGGTTTGACGAATCAAAAACGCGGTCCTGATGTGTGTTGCGCATAAAGCAGATAAAAAATTTGGGCAAAAATAGAAAAAGGAAAGGGTAAAGAATTACCTGAAACGATGCCTTACCAGATCTATTGCTGCCCTGAGGTTAAAGAGATTGAACAGAAGAGACATACCCACTGTGGAAACAAAGGTAAGCGCAAAAATGAGCAACCACGGCCACCCGGTAAATTGCAGCCACCACGCTACGGCCAGCGCCAGACCTGAATAGAGGAAAAGACGGCTCCAAAACCCGGCTTCGAACCGGATACGGGCCAATCTGAAACTATAGATCAATTGGATAGCGGCTGTTAAAAGCTGAGTAAACAAAGTGGCCACAGCCGCTCCAACGGCACCGTAAAGTGGTATCAAGACAAAGTTGAGTGCTATGTTGAAGGAAAATCCTGAGAGGGCAATAATATTTAAGGTTCTCAGGTTGCCGCGGGCCGTAAGCATTGTGCCAAAAACATAAGTAGCTCCGAATGCCATACTGCTAAGGATTAAAAGCTTGAACACCGGGGTTGACAGTTGCGAATGCTCCACATATAACTGTTGCATAATTCCTTCTGCGGAAAAATAGCCGGAAAGACTTATGGCTAATGTTACCACGAACACCAGGCTGAATGCGAGACGTGCCAGTTTTTTCACATCTTCATCCCGGCCAAACATCCCCGAAAAAATCGGCAGCAGCAAAACCGCAAAGAGATAACCCAGCTGATTAACCGCATCAAGAAGGCGGAATGCCTGGGCGTAAATCCCATTCTCGAAAGGGCCGCTGATCTGCTCCAGCATTACACTATCTACCCGGGTATAAAGTGCCATAAGCAATATCAGGAGCGCATAAGGAAAGCTTTTTACGAGATCAGACCTGTACTTCTTCAGGTTGAGCTTCCACACAAAAATGCGGGCCTTTTTTAGCACCAGGAAAAATGCAAGGATCGCCACTGCCAGATAGCTCACAAGCTGGGCAAGGGCAAAGTGTACCACAGTAAATGTTCCCTCAAGAAAACCGCTAAAGAGCAGAATGCCACACAGGATGATCATGAGCAGTTTGTCAAGGATGCTCATCAGCGAATCTGTTTTAAACAGGTGCAAGCCTGCCAGGTGTGATCTTAAAAAAAGAATGAAGGAAGCCAGAAACTGGCTACCAGCCAGGATGAGCAGTAAAATAAACGCCCGGGAAGTATAATCGAGCGCCAGCCCCAAACCTATTGCCACAATAAAGTAAAGTAAGGCTAAAAAGAGCTTTAGTGAGGTGAGCTGGGAGAAGTTGCGGGCGATCTCCACCGGGTTGCGGGCAATAGCCCGGTTGTTATAATGGGTGAGGCCAAAATCAAGCAGTATATTGAAGATCAGCGTAAAGCTGAAAATAGCTGAATACAAGCCGTATTCTGTTGCGCCTACACGGTTTTGCACCGTAAGGTCAATGCCAAAGATCCAAACCGGTTTGATCAGGATATTAAGAAAAAGCAACAGGAGCAGACTGCTTACAAACTTCTTCTGCATAATCTGAGGAATGGGCCAAAGGTACTATTTGAGGCGAAGCAGGAAAAGTATGCATCTTTGGTGGAAACACGGAGGGATTTAAAGCCATTTCGTATGTTGGTCCCAATAATCCATTACCCCTGCTATCTTTGGCCCCGTGAAAATCGCAGTTAACACCCGCCTGCTCCTGCCTCACAAACTTGAGGGTATCGGCTGGTTTTCATTTGAGATATTGAAACGCCTCACAAGGCAGCACCAGGATGTGGAGTGGCTTTTTTTATTTGATCGCGCCTACGATCCCGATTTTATTTTCAACAGCAATGTGACCCCCATTGTCGTTCCGCCTCAGTCACGGCACCCCGTGCTGTGGTACCTTTGGTTTGAATGGGGCCTCCCTCCCGTCTTCAAAAAACACCGGCCCGACCTGTTCCTCTCTACTGATGGCTACCTATCGCTGAGCAGCAACGTGAAAAGCCTTCCTGTTATCCACGATATCAATTTTGAACACGACTCCAGCTATATCCCCTGGATGGCTGCCCAATATTTGCGGTACTACTTTCCCAAATTTGCCCGGCACGGACATAGGGTAGCTACCGTCAGTGAATATTCACGGCAGGACATCGCATCAACCTATGGCATCAGTGAATCCAAGATCGACCTGGTGTACAACGGCTGCGGTGATTTCTTTCACCCTCTCCCTGACCTTGAGAAAAAAAAGGTGCAGGAAGAAGTTTCCGGTGGAGCGCCTTATTTCATCTTTGTTGGAGCATTAAATCCCCGAAAGAATATTACCGGTATGCTACAGGCTTACTCCATATACCGAAAGCAGGGCGGCAGTCATAAGTTTGTAATTGTAGGCGAAAAAATGTTCTGGAACCGCGACATTCAGGAGATTTATGAGGAGCACCCCTTTAAGGATGATGTGATCTTTACCGGCCGGCTTGAAGGCAAGGGGCTCAACCGTGTACTGGCCAGTAGCGTAGCCCTGTTGTTTGTTTCACATTTTGAAGGATTCGGGATCCCCATTGTGGAGGCATTTAAATGTGAGGTGCCCGTGATCACTGCCACCACCACTTCGATGCCTGAAGTTGCGGGTGAAGCCGCACTTTTCTGCGACCCTGAAAATTATCAACAAATCGCAGAGGCTATGCACAAGGTGGGCGAACCTTTGGTGAAAGATCGTTTAATTGCACTCGGAAAAGAACGTTCAGAACTTTTTACATGGGAGAGATCAGCCGAAATGATGTGGGCAAGCATAGAAAAAACGCTCGGGCAGTAAAACGCCTGTACTTGAGAAACTTCCACAGCCCGGGTATTACTGAAGCGGGGTGTGATGAGGCTGGAAGAGGCTGCCTGGCTGGTCCAGTGTTTGCAGCAGCTGTAATACTTCCCCCCAATTTTTCGCACAAGCTGCTCAATGACTCCAAGCAGATAGAGGAACAACATCGCAATGAACTACGGATCTATATTGAAAAGAAGGCCCTGGCCTGGAGTGTGGCCCGTGTTGAACATCACGAAATTGACGAGATAAACATCCTCAACGCTTCCTTCCTGGCTATGCACCGGGCGATAAACCAACTCCATTTGCGCCCTCAGTCACTGTTGATCGATGGCAACCGCTTTAATCCCTACCCAGGTATTGCCCATCACTGCATCATTCAGGGAGATGGAAAATATAAGAATATTGCTGCCGCTTCCATACTCGCCAAAACCTACCGCGATGATCATATGAAAGAGCTGGCGGTGCAATTCCCGCACTACAACTGGCATTCCAACAAAGGCTACCCTACCGTTGACCATCGCCACGCTATCCGTGAAAAAGGCCTTTCGCCTTACCACCGCTTAAGCTTCAGACAACTGCCGGAGGAAATGGCATTGGAAACTGCCAGCTAAATATTGCCCCAAAC
>CAZNMG010000200.1:0-2699 GCA_964574075.1 uncultured Owenweeksia sp. | reverse complement strand
AACTTCGGATGACCGATCGGTGGAAGTGGACTGGACGAGCATCGTAGGTGATTATGTGCTCTTTGTAAAGGAATCAACCTCCGGTGGGCTGCCTGGTAATGAAGTTACCTTTAATGTGCATGTATTGAGCCAGCCTTCATTTACTGTTGATTTAGACACCGCCTGCGAGGGAACCCAGGCTACATGTAACTTTACCTTTACGGGTACAGGACCCTTCAGCCTTAGTTACTATACCAACTTCACCTCGGGCACTCTTAATGTAACCGGGACTGACACCACCATAACCCTACCGCTTACGGCAACATATATTAATATCACGAACGTGACCGATGCCAGCGGTTGTGATGTAGATCCCACCACATTAGGCAATAACAACCTTTACTATACCGATCCGGTGACCGGGGCGATATATCATTATTAGCTCCTGCATTTGATATGCGGGTTCTTTTTCACGCAGATCCCGCGGATTTCGCTGATCCTTTTGGAGGTGTTCTTTCTCAGTCAGTTTATCTGCCTCTATCACAAGCCCGGATCATTAGCACATTTGCTAACTAGCTCATTCCATCCACATTTATCTGCGCTCATCCGCGGAATCTGCGCGCCACCTTTTCCCTAAGATCATTAGCACATTAGCACATTTACTAATTAGCTCATTTCCATTCACATTTATCTCTGCTTATCTGCGGAATCTGTATGCCCTTTTCAGGCTTTTTTTTGGTGATCCATTGAAATAGATGAGTGTACTGTAGAAAATCCATTGAGGTTTACCCAGGCGCTGGGTTTGTTATTTTTGCAATACCTTTATCAGGATTATGAATATTGAAGCAATCTGAAAATTTAACTTTCAAATAAGCATACTATTAGTAAAATTGCATTTCCGACTGGCGAAGTGCTGTCGAAGTCAGATTCAGATTAATAATGGCGTATGGGAATTTACATACAAATACAATCCTCCTTTTTGGCCAAATGCCGAAATATAATGGGTTTGATTCTGGTTTCCACCTGTTTCCTGTCTGGTCAAACCTGGGTATCGGAGAATTTCAACCACAATGACCAGGATGAATCCGAAGAGAACTGCTGGCAGTTTATTAATGCCCGGTTAAACAGCCGTGAATTTGAGGGTGATATTGATGGGACAATTACCAGTTGCGAGTTGCGCTCCCCATTTATAAACTTTAATGGGACCGGTGATATCCATTTTAAGCACCAGCTTGACGGTAACCCGCCAAACCTGTCAATGTCATATTTGAACATCTACCTGCGCGACCCGGCCGGAAACCTGACGGGACCTATTTTTACCCATATTTACCAACAGTTTTTTAGTTCGCCTAACGGGCCCCCGCAACAGCCTCATAATGAAAACATCCCCATTACATGGACAGGCTATTACCAGGTAGTGTGGGCGTGGACCGGCTTTTTGAATAATCAGGATGCTATTTTAGATAATATTCTAATCAAAGGCGATTTTGCGGCTGACGACTCCGAAGAGACGAATGGGTACTGCCCGGCCATGATGGAAGAACAGGATACGGTATGTGCCGGGGAGCTCAATGATCGGGTGTCCACTCTTTATCCGCGCTCCGGCCGCGATTACGACTGGAATTTTGTTGGTCCAAATGGAGGAAATATAGATGAAACTGTTACTTCAGACGACCGCTCCGTAGAAGTGGACTGGACAAGTGTTGTGGGCGATTATGTGCTCTTTGTAAAGGAATCATCCGCCGGAGGCTTACCGGGTAATGAGGTAAGTTTTAATGTACATGTTCTTAGCCAGCCTTCCTTTACTGTTGATTTAGACACCACCTGCGAGGGGACCCAGGCCATCTGTAATTTTACCTTTTCAGGTGTGGGGCCTTTCAGCCTTACTTACTTTACCAACTTTACCTCGCAAACGATTAATGTGGCGGGTACCACAACCTCTGTAACCTTACCACTTACGGCCACTTATATTAACATCACCAACGTGAGCGATGCCAGCGGCTGTGCTGTTGATCCTACCACGCTTGGCTCACACAATCTCTACTATACCGATCCGGTAACGGGGGCCATTTTTCATTATTAGCTTCTGCGTTTGATATGCGCTATTTTTCACGCAGATCCCACGGATTGTTTTAAAGTGTACGGTTTGCATCGAAATTTATCTGTGAGCCACAGTTCACGCTGATCCCGCTGATTTCTGATTCTTTTGGAGTGTTCCTTCTTCAGCCAGTTTTATCGGCCCCTATCCCAAGCCCGGATCATTAGTACATCATCACATTTGCTAATTAGCATATTTTCAAGCACTTTATCTGCGCTCATCTGCGGAATCTGCGCGCCACTTTTTTCACGCTGATCCCGCTGACCGTTATTAAGGTGCTCTGTTTTCAGTCAGGTTTATCTGCCCATTTCCAGGAGCCATCGCGCTGATCATTAGCACATTTGCTAATTAACACATTAGCAAATCCACATCCTCACTCCCTGATTTTATCCAGTAAAAGACTCAAAGTCCCGGCTTCCTCAGGAGAGAGGCTATGCAGGTCCTGGAACATCTTATCTTCTTTGGCGTCCAAGCGGTGCAGCACCTTGAGGCCCTCCTCAGAAATCAGCACATCAACCAGTCGTTTATCCTTTTCACAGGTGTTTTTTTCCACCAGTTTGTTTTTCACAAGGCGGTCCACGATGGGGGAGGTATCGGTCAACTTGTGGAGCATTCTATCACG
>CAZNMG010000199.1:0-3107 GCA_964574075.1 uncultured Owenweeksia sp. | reverse complement strand
GGATGACTATGAAGCAATGGTAATTGAAAAGAGCTATAAAATAAGTCCCAATGAAATATTAGTGAATTTGGAAAACGCCCGGAGTAAGGCTCGTTTTGCCCGTATTCGCTTTTAGCTTTTTCGCCTACCCTGTGACACTTCGGCTCCCACCGTTCTGCCTGAGAACCAATCCTCATCCTTATAGTTTTACCAAAGTCTTTGGCCGTATTTTCATTTTTTAAAACTTTGCACTTCAAAATCCTATCCAATGAAAACCACAGAAAAAGAATCACTGTATAAGGATCTGGAAAAGATGAGCGTGGCGGACTTGCTTACCAACATTAACCGGGAAGATAAAAAAGTGGCTAACGTTGTATCTGAGGCCATTCCGGAGATCAGGAAGTTGGTGGAAGTGATTGTCGAAAAAATGAAAGATGGTGGCCGGCTTTTCTATATCGGAGCCGGCACCAGTGGGCGATTGGGAATTTTGGATGCCTCTGAGCTTCCACCCACCTTTGGGGCTGAACCCGGATGGGTTGTGGGTATTATTGCTGGAGGAGATGGTGCCATCCGCAAGGCCGTTGAGTTTGCTGAAGATGACATTACCCGCGCCATGCTCGATCTGCGGGAATTTGATATCTGTGAAAAAGATGTGGTGGTGGGCATTGCAGCCTCCGGTACCACACCCTATGTGATCGGGGGGCTGGAGGATTGCCGGGCGCGGGGTATTACTACCGGTTGCATCACCTGCAATGCAGATGCGCCTTTAATTGCCCATGCCGATTTTCCCGTAATTGCAGAGGTAGGCCCCGAGTTTGTTACCGGGAGTACCAGGATGAAAGCCGGAACAGCTCAGAAACTTATCCTTAACATGATCTCTACAAGCGTAATGATAAAGCTGGGCCGCATAAAAGGAAATAAGATGGTGGATATGCAACTCAGTAATAACAAATTAGTAGACCGTGGTGTACGTATGCTGATGGATGAACTGCATGTAAGCCAAGAGAAAGCCGAAGAACTCCTGAAAAAATACGGAAGTGTAAGAGCCGCCCTGAAAGACATGATCGGATGACACTATTTTTAACGCACAATCATTTTGCGCGTTTGCACCACCTGCCCATCAATTACCAGACTGTAATACAATAAACCAGCACTTCCACGGTGAAAATATTCCCGGCTATTTTCACCTGTTTTAAGGCTTAGCGGAATTTCCTCCAGCAAACCGGCAGTCGAATCGTAGATAAGCAGAGTTCCTTCACGAATGGATGGATCCGTCACATAAACAGGAATGACTGTTTTGTGCTCAAAAGGATTAGGTACTGCCTCCCCCAGCCGGGCCCCCGCAATCGTTTTATCCACCTTAAATTCATTAAAGCCCACCTGACTGCAGTCAATACCAAAAGATAAATTATCCTGGGTGCCCGCTGCGGTGGTAGCATCGGCAAGCGCACGTTTTTCAGTGGTAAAAGGGCTCATAATCCCATTGCTATCTATAGCGGCAATACTTACATAATAAAAATCTCCGGCCTGCTGATCAGGTATCAAAAAACTGGAAGTGCTAAAACGGTACACTGCATTAAATCCGGTTTGGGTTACATCCCTCACTCCTACCCGATAGTAGGGAAAGGTGGGATTAATAATCTCCGCCCTCAACCCAGTGGGCTCATCATGAAGAATAAACTCCGGAACATCTGGCCCCTGGGCCAGCAGGGTTGCCGACATGGCATTAATTACAGCGTTGCGAGCGAGGTAATTCTTATCCACAAAAAAACTGTCGATCTCGCTGTCGCCATTGGTATCAACACCTAAAATATCACGTGATGTATGCTGGCGATCGGTGTAGTTTGAATCAATGGATGCATCGCCATGCTCATGTGCCGAAGTAAAACGGAGGTTGCGGTAACCTTTTTCGCGAAAAGGAATGTGGTCACCTCCGCGGCCTGTCCTGTCCTCCTGGTCAATGATAGTGATGGTCATTGGTACCTTTACATTGTTTTTCAGCTTTTCCTCATAATACATCTTTACGGTACGGGCAAAGCTCTGGTGCGGATTCATGTGCGAAATAGGATTGGCAAAAATTCGGAGTTGAGTGCTATCAATGGATCCGGGAGGAGAGCAACCCGGTGGCGAGGCTGTTTGTCCGCAGATTACACCTCCTACAACATCGTTATTTTGCACGCCCTTTATTTCTATTCCATGATCCTCAGCAAATTTTGCCATGGCTGTAGCTCCCAACAGCCCCTGCTCCTCCCCTGTAGTGGTCATAAACACAATGGTGCGGTCAAAGCTGTAGCGGCTCATCACCCGCGCAAGTTCCATTACCAGGGCAGTGCCACTCCCATTGTCATCAGCCCCGGGTGCCGCACAAGCGGTATCGCATCGCTCTTCACAACGACTATCCATATGGGCTTCTATAATAATAGTGCCTTTAAGGGAGGTGTCTGTTCCCGGCAGTATCCCAACCACATTCTTGAGATCATAGCCGTCTCCGCAGGTTCCGTTGAGCCAGTCAAATTCCAGATATGTACTGATCAACCTGTTTTCATTGCGGGTGCTGTACTGGTTAAATTTTTCATGTATCCACCTGCGGGCGGCTCCGGTTCCATTGGTTGACGAAAGAGTGTCGGAGTAGGTATGGCGGGTTGGATAGGAGCTTAGTTTTTCTACATAGGATATAAGAGAGTCGGGCGAAACCAGATTGTTTATTTCACAAATGATGATCGTGATCCGAAATAGGGTTACTGGCCGCATAATCGGTCGGGTTATAGTTTCCCAGAAGAACCGGTAATCCTTCGGGGACCTCCAGTGAAATATTGGTTTGTGAATAAGCAGCAGTAGAAACGAACAGCCAGCAGCAGAGATATAGTAGTTTAAGCATGGGAAGGATATTTACATCTAAAGGTAAGGAATGTAGAACTCACGGGAGGCCATCTAAAATCTACTTTCAGATTTTCTTATTCTACCTGGATATTATTAATATTCATTAATAAATTAGATTTTATATTATAAAAATGAAATGAATTAATATCGATTAAAGGCATGATACTTGTTTAGCAGACACAAATCTTTTGTATTAATCTTTATATTCTATTTAATTTAAACCTATGAGAAAAATTATTTTACTTTCA
>CAZNMG010000198.1:0-3181 GCA_964574075.1 uncultured Owenweeksia sp. | reverse complement strand
TACAACCCTGCAGGAGAGACAGCAGGAGAAAAAGAAGAAATAGTTGTTTCATAATTTAAAATTGAAAGCTGTAACTAAGACTTGGCATTATCGGCATCACCGACAGTTGATTGGCTTGTCTTTCGCCACCCCTGGTGGTAAAGAATATAAAAAATGGATTCCTGCGATTGTAGGCATTGTAGAGACTAAAGCTCCAGGTGCTGTTGCCCCAGCCTGTCTCATGGTTCCAGTTAAATGACACATCCAGGCGGTGGTAATTTGGATACGAAAAAGCATTGCGGTCGCTGTACTTTATCACCTCGCGCCCGTCAGCATCAATATAGGTGCTGATGGGAATGGTGGCTTTGGTACCGGTGTTGAAGATCCAGCAGGCAGAGAAGTTAAAACCCTTGCTGAATTCCTGGTTAAATACCAACTTCAGGTCATGCCTGCGGTCGTACTTATCGGGATAGAACCGCCCATCATTAAGCTCATCAAACTGACGTTCTGAACGGGATAAGGTGTACGCAACCCACCCTGTGGTGCGGCCTTCTGTTACCCTGAAGAAGCTTTCCCAGCCGTAGGCCCTGCCGATGCCTCCTTCCACCACCTGTGTTTGCCAATCAGTGGCAGGCGCAAAGGAAGCTGCTTCTTTATAAGCTATAAGGTCCGAAAAGTATTTATAGTAAACTTCCATACCCAGTTCCCAGTCGCGTTTTTTAAAATTGTGACTAATGCCGGTAGCCACCTGGTGAGCATTTTGAGGAGGAATAATATCGGTGGAAGTCACCCACAGATCTGTAGGAAGCCCCGAGCCCGAATTGGTGAGGAGGTGAATGTACTGCTTCATAAAGGCATAACTGGCCTTAACCGAAAGCTGCGGAAAAATCAGGTACCGGCCAGAAACCCGCGGCTGAAGCGAATTAAACCACCGCCCCCGCACCTGGTAAACGGAGTGGTGCAGCCCCAGGTTAAACTTGAGCTTTGGAGAAACTGTATACTCGTCTTCCACATACAGATAGAGATCATTAGCAAAGGTTTTGGGGGCAAGTTGAAGGAGTGAATCCAGGTCTATACTGTCATTTTCCAAAGTAAACTGCATGGCCCCCGGCTGAAAGATGTGATAAGTGTAAGAGGTGCCATACCGCAGGCGGTGACGGCTGTTAATGATATGCTCAATGTCATAACGCACGCCCACATCGGTAACGCGGCTAAAATAGCTGAGGTAGTCGCGTGCTACCGTATTGTCGTAAAGGGCGCTGATCTTAAAATTGTAACGGGAGTAGGTGGCGGTGAGGTTGCCAAAAAGCTTTTCAGAGTATAGACGGTTCCAGCGTACGGCTGCCGTGGAGTTTCCCCACATCAGTTTTCCTTCAAAAATGCCATCATTGCTATTCTCAGCAAAAGCTTTGTCGATGCCATGGTAGTAGCTTACATAAAGCCGGTCTTTCCGTGAAAAAACGTAGTTGATCTTACTGTTGAAATCACCAAAGTAGTAGCCACCATCGCTGCCCCGGTTTAAAAAAGGGCGATAGAGCAGGTCAGAGTAGGTTCTACGTCCTGAAACCATAAATGAAGCGCGGTTTTTTATAATCGGTCCCTCGAGCATGAGTTTGGAAGCCAACAATCCTACAGAGCCTGCCCCGTGGTAATTCTCAAGGTTACCTTCCTTCATATCAATCTCAAGAACCGAACTAAGTCTTCCGCCAAAGCGGGCGGGGAAACCGCCTTTTGTGAGCTGAATATTTTTTGTGGCATCAGGATTGAATACGGAGAAAAAACCAAATAAGTGGCTGGCATTGTATACCGGCACACCGTCCAGCAGAATGAGATTCTGGTCAATGCTTCCGCCCCGCACCACAAAGCTTGTGCTGAGTTCACTGCTCATTTGAACCCCCGGCAACAGCTGTATCACCTTAAGCACATCCACTTCGCCAAAGAGCGCAGGAATCATTTTTATTTCCCTGGGTTTTAAAACGACCGTACTCATCCTCGGGTTGAGCAGTACCGATTCCTCAGCAGTTACGGTAACCTCCTCAAGTTCTTCACTTTTGGTTTTGAGGAGAATGGTAAAATTGGTATCGCGCAACTCCAGCCCGGTTACAGGGGCATCCTGGTAGCCAATCAGGCTGGCCATTAATCGAAGGGTATCACTCCGGGGTACGCGCAAACTGAAGAAGCCGTAGGTGTTGGTAACAGTACCCAGATTGGTTTGAGCTACATAAACATTTGCCCCGATTAGCCTTTCGTGGGACTCGTGATCTTCAACAAAACCGCTTACCGTTATCTGGTCCGCAGTGCTGGCACCAGCCCTTTTAGCCACCAGAATTTTCCCCTGTTTTACCAAAAAATGGTACTGCGAATTGTCAAACAAGGACATCAACAGGTATTCCACGGGGGGATTGGGTTCTGTAATCTGCAGCTTTTCCCTGAGGAGGCTTCGGCTGGCGTAGGAAAGTTTAAGGGTCGTGGTTTTCTCAATGGTATCAATCAGATAGGCTGAGGAATATTCCCCCGTGGGAAGCAGGATAAGGGCCTCCAGTGGTTTGGGTTGAGCCATCATGGTAAAGCCAAAAAGCATTGCGAGAAACAGTCCTACTCCTCTAGTTTTCAATGCATCCCGTATTTTCAGCAAAATAAAGAAATTGCCGCTTTGATTTGCTAAAAGCCATGGCACCCGCTAAAAATTATTTAGTTACAACGGCCATTCCTAAGCAGGATCTTCTCCTCCAGTTTCTCCACCTCAAATCCCATTAGCGCCCTGAGCTCAAAAAGCACATCCTGCAGGGAAACATTCTCCAATTCGGTGGTTACAAAACATTGGGCGGCAGGTGATCCACTTTCAAGAATAAGGGCCATCTGGTAATGGTCCGAAAGCATTTTTAATACCCTGGGTAATGGAGTCTGGTCAAAATCGAAACTGCCGGTAAGCCAGCTTTTATAATTCTTGTCATCGATTTTTGACTTTGAGACTTTGCCATTGCTGTAGTTGCCTTCCGTGCCTTTTTCGAGGAAAACAGTATCCGGATGGTTGAGGGCCCAAAAAGCCACTCGTCCGCTGTTTACCTGTACCGCGGCTCCATCACCATCTTCATTATAATTAAATGATGTGCCCAGCACCTGCACAGTGGTAAGGGAAGATTGTACGGTAAACTCCTTTTCCGGGTTTGGCGCCACTTCAAAATAAGCCTCACCATCCAGT
>CAZNMG010000197.1:0-2504 GCA_964574075.1 uncultured Owenweeksia sp. | reverse complement strand
GCAGGGCCGCCAAAATTCAAGGGAATATTGGGCTGCTCCACATCCTTCACCTCACCATGCTGTTTTTCATAGCGTGCTATGTTTTCCTGCAAGGCGCGCAAAAAGCGCTTGGCGTGTTGGGGAGTGAGCACAATCCGCGATTTTACCCGCGCCTTAGGCACACCCGGCATGATCTTGATAAAATCCAGCACAAACTCACTGGCAGAGTGATTAATGATCGCCAGATTGGAATAGATCCCCTCGGCAATTTCCTCACTCAGTTCCACATTGATCTGCCCTTCCTGGGGCTGATTAGGTACTTGCTGTTTTTCGTCAGCCATTGCTTAGCTTTTTACTTCTTCTACTTCTTCAACCTCCTCGGTAGCCTTCAAGCGATCATAATCTTCCTGAGAACCAACGATGATGTTGCTATATTCCTTCAATCCGGTACCAGCCGGGATCTTATGACCTACGATCACATTCTCCTTAAGGCCTTCGAGCATATCGCGCTTACCGTTTACTGCCGCCTCATTCAGCACCTTGGTTGTTTCCTGGAAGGAAGCCGCGGAAATGAAGGATTTGGTTTGCAGTGAAGCACGGGTAATACCCTGAAGTACCGGGCGGGCTGTTGCCGGCTGGGCATCACGTGCCTCGGCAAGCTTCTTGTCGGCCCTGCGAAGCAGTGAATTTTCATCTCTCAACCTGCGGGCGGAAATGATCTGTCCTGCTTTCAGGTTTTCGGAATCACCGGCTTCTGTAACAACCTTTTTATCAAAGATCCAGTCGTTCTCTTCAATGAAGTCATTCTTGTGAACCAGGTTACCTTCAAGGAAGGTGGTATCACCCGGATCCTGAATTTCAACCTTACGCATCATCTGGCGTACGATCACTTCAAAGTGTTTATCATTGATCTTCACACCCTGCAGACGGTACACTTCCTGCACTTCATTCACCAAATATTCCTGAACTCTGTTGGGCCCCTGAATAGCAAGAATGTCAGCCGGAGTGATGGCCCCGTCAGAAAGCGGAAGGCCGGCACGTACATAGTCATTTTCCTGAACCAGTATCTGCTTACTGAGATTGATCAGGTATTTCTTCAATTCTCCGGTACGGCTCTCTACAATGATCTCGCGGTTACCGCGCTTGATCTTACCATAGGAAACCACACCATCAATCTCAGAAACCACAGCCGGGTTAGAAGGGTTACGGGCTTCAAAAAGCTCGGTTACCCTTGGCAGACCACCTGTAATATCACCGGCTTTAGCCGATTTACGCGGGATCTTCACTAGCGTTTTTCCTGCTTTTATCTTATCGCCTTCCTCCACGATAATATGGGCCCCAACCGGAAGTGTATAATGCTTCAGTTCCTTTCCTTTTCCATCTACAATGGAAATGGTGGGAATAAGCTTTTTGCTACGGGTTTCAGAAATTACTTTTTCCATAAACCCGGTCTGCTCATCAATTTCCACCCGGTAGGTAATGCCCTGGTCAATATCCTGGAATTTAATGGTACCTGAAGTTTCAGAGATGATAACCGCGTTGTAGGGATCCCACTCGCAGATAACATCCCCTTTTTTCACTTTTGCACCATGCTCCACCCTGAGGTAGGAACCATAGGGTACGTTATTGGTAGCGAGTATAATACCTGTCTTTTCATCGACAAGCTTCATCTCAGCAGTACGGCCAATCACAATTTCGGTTTCATTGCCATCACTGTCTGCACCTTTTACCGTGCGCAGTTCGTCAATGTCAACCCTACCATCAAACTTCGCAGTGATGGATGATTCCTCGGCCACGTTTCCGGCAGTACCACCTACGTGGAATGTACGCAGGGTAAGCTGTGTTCCAGGCTCACCAATAGATTGAGCGGCAATAACACCTACTGCCTCACCTTTCTGTACAATTTTTCCTGTAGAGAGGTTCCTGCCGTAGCACTTGGCGCAAATACCCTTCTGCGATTCGCAGGTAAGGGCCGAGCGAACCTCCACCATTTGCAGTGCAGATTCCTCAATTTTGCGGGCCATTTTCTCAATGATAATATCACCGGTTTCCACAAAAAGCTCCCCTGAAACAGGATCACTCACATCGTGAAGTGAAGTACGTCCGAGAACTCTATCATAAAGTGGCTCTACCACTTCCTCGTTCTTCTTAAGGGCTGTTACTTCCAGACCACGCAACGTTCCACAATCGGATTCGGTAATGATCACATCCTGGGCCACATCAACCAGCCTACGTGTGAGGTAACCGGCATCAGCAGTTTTAAGGGCTGTATCGGCAAGACCTTTACGTGCACCGTGGGTTGAAATAAAGTACTCAAGGATAGAAAGACCCTCCTTAAAGTTGGAGATAATCGGGTTTTCGATGATCTCACCGCCTCCTGAGCCTGATTTTTGCGGCTTGGCCATAAGGCCCCGCATACCGGAAAGCTGACGGATCTGTTCCTTGGAACCCCGCGCTCCCGAATCAAGCATCATAAAGATCGGGTTGAAACCCTGACGATCGCTGCTCAGGTGGTGCATAGCACG
>CAZNMG010000196.1:0-7855 GCA_964574075.1 uncultured Owenweeksia sp. | reverse complement strand
GTATGCCGGTGATTATTGCCATTGAAGTTGTTTTTTGTTGGTTTTTAAAAGCTCGATAAAATTGTCAAACAGGTAGGTGGAATCGTGGGGACCGGGATAGGCCTCGGGATGGTATTGAACACTGAATATGGGCTTATCCTTTATCCTGAATCCGGCCGGGGTTTCATCATTGAGGTGGAAATGTGTAAGTTCAAACTCCGCACTATTCTCCACATCTTCCATTTTCACGCTAAAACCATGGTTTTGGGTAGTGATCTCGCCTTTTCCGGTGATCAGGTTTTTCACCGGATGGTTAATACCGCGGTGGCCGGTAAACATTTTATAGGTACCTAACCCTTTTGCCAAAGCAATGAGCTGGTGGCCCAGGCAAATGCCGAATACCGGCAATCCAGCTTCAAGCATCTCCTTTACGAGGGCAATGGTATCCTTCATTGCGGCCGGGTCACCGGGGCCATTGGCGATAAAAAGGCCATCGGGTTGCCACTCCAGCATTTCCTCCAGGGTGCTCGTCATCGGGAAGACTTTCATATAAGCATCGCGCCCGGCAAAATTCCTGAGGATATTCCTTTTGATACCAAGGTCGAGTACTGCGATTTTGTAGCTGCTGCCCTGGTTACCATAGAAATAGGATTCTTTTGTGGAAACCATGCTGGAGAGCTCCAGCCCTTCCATGGAGGGGACTTCGGCAAGCTTCTTTTTTAAAGCTTCAAGATCATCTGTATTGGTGCTGATGATGGCATTCATCGCTCCCTTGTCACGAATATGCCGCACCAAAGCCCGGGTGTCCACATCCGAAATGGCCACCTTGTTCTGGTTTTTAAAGTAATCGAAAAGGGATCCATCGCTGCCTTCACGACTGTGGTGCTGGCTAAAATTCTTGCAGACGAGTCCCGCTATTTGTATAGCGTCTGACTCCACTTCATTATCGCGCACGCCATAGTTGCCGATGTGGGCATTGGTGGTTACCATTATTTGCCCCAGGTAACTGGGATCGGTAAAAATTTCCTGGTAACCCGTCATGCCGGTATTGAAGCATACCTCACCGGTGGCTTCGCCATCGAGGCCGGTGGTACGGCCCCAAAAGATGGTGCCGTCTGCAAGCATGATAAGGGCTTTTTTCTTCTTTGTTGCTGTCATAGTAAAATCGTGCTTCAAAATTAAGGTGTGCAGGCTTAGTGGGAAAGGGGTTTATAGTTTTTATAAGGTCGTATCATGTTTTATTTCGAATGCCGCTTTTGGATGTTCGGGAATATTGTCGACTTCACAGGCCACAGCTGTGGCCGATCCAGGGTTTAAAAATAATTTCAAAAAAAAAGGATAAGAACTTTTACGCCCTTATCCTTTTCATATCGTCAGTAACTAAAGCCGGGTTTAGTCTTTCTTCTCATCCTCTTCCTTAGCGGGAGTATCTTCCTCCGCACCTGATGCGGATTCTTTTTCAGCTTTGGTTTCTTCGGCCGGGGCAGCTTCTTGGGGAGTTTCCTCCTTCTTATCTTCTGCTTTTGGCTCTTCTTTTTCCGCTTCAGCCTTTTCCTCTTTAGGAGCGGCAGGGGCTTTTGCCTGAGTGCCACCATCACCGGCAGCAGTTTCAGTCTTTTTAGCGCCACCACCTCTGCGGCTTCTGCGCGTTTTGCCTTTGGCTTCCTCCTTACCGTTGGTATAGATATCGTTGAAATCCACCAGTTCTATAAGGCACATTTCAGCATTATCACCAAGGCGGTTGCCTGTCTTTATTATACGGGTATAACCACCGGGGCGGTCGCCTACTTTATCGGCCACACCTCTGAAGAGTTCGCTCACAGCATCCTTGTTTTGAAGATAGCTAAAAACTATCCTGCGGCTGTGGGTATTGTCCTCCTTAGATTTAGTGATCAAAGGCTCTACGTATTTCTTTAGAGCTTTGGCCTTGGCCACCGTGGTATTGATGCGCTTGTGCTCGATGAGCGAGGAAGCCATATTGGCTAACATCGCCTTACGATGCGCAGCGGTACGTCCCAGGTGGTTAAATTTCTTTCCGTGTCTCATCGGTCCTTTATTCCTTATCCAATTTATACTTAGAGATATCCATACCGAAGTGCAGCCCTTTACTTTCTACCAACTCATCAAGTTCGGTAAGTGATTTTTTACCAAAGTTGCGGAACTTCATAAGGTCGCTCTTGGTGTAGGTCACCAGGTCGCCCAGTGTTTCCACTTCGGCAGCCTTCAGGCAGTTGAGTGCGCGTACTGAAAGATCCATATCCACGAGCTTGGTCTTCAGCAACTGACGCATGTGAAGGATCTCCTCATCATAGTTGTCAGTCTCAGTAGCCTTCTGATCTTCAATGCTGATCTTTTCATCGCTCACCAGCATAAAGTGGTGAATGAGCACCTTGGCAGCTTCGGTAAGGGCTTTCTTGGGATGGATACTACCATCGCTGGTAATCTCCATAATCAGTTTTTCGTAGTCAGTCTTTTGCTCTACACGGTAGTTCTCAATGCTGTACTTCACATTTTTGATGGGAGTGTAGATGGAATCAATAAAGATGGTGCCGAGTGCGGCATTGCTCTTCTTGTTCTCTTCGGCAGGCACATAGCCTCTTCCCTTTTCGATGGTCAATTCCATTTCGAGTTTTACAGAAGAATCCATGTTGCAGATCACCAGGTCGGGGTTCAATATCTGAAAGGCAGATACGAACTTGCCAAGATCTCCGGCAGTCAGTTTATCATGGCCGCTGATGCTGATGCTTACCTTTTCCTCTTCCTGCTCATCTATCTGACGCTTAAAGCGAACCTGCTTAAGGTTTAGGATAATTTCGGTAACATCTTCAACCACTCCTTTGATGGTGGAAAACTCATGCTCCACACCTTCAATCTTTACGGAGGTAAAGGCAAAACCCTCGAGTGATGACAGCAATACCCTGCGAAGGGCGTTGCCAATGGTCAAGCCATATCCGGGTTCCAAAGGTCTGAACTCAAACTGACCTTCAGTCTCCGAGGTATGATTCATTATAACCTGGTCAGGCTTTTGGAAATTCAAAATTGCCATAGCAAATGATTAGAAGTTTATTAATAGGTTTACTTAGAGTACAGTTCCACAATGAGCTGTTCCTTGATATTCTCAGGGATCTGCGCTCTCATGGGAAGACTCAGGATCCTTCCGGTTCTGGCGGAATCATTCCACTCCAGCCACTCGTACTGCCCCTGGCGGCTTGCCAGCGAATCAGTAACTACAGGTAAGGACTTTGATTTTTCGCGTACAGCGATCTCATCACCGGGTTTTACGTGGTAAGAGGGGATGTTTACAAGTTCCCCGTTTACCGTAATATGACGGTGGCTAACCAACTGGCGGGCTCCACTACGGGTGGGAGCTATACCTAAACGGTATACGATGTTGTCAAGGCGTGTTTCGCACATCTGAAGTAATACCTCACCGGTAATACCTTTAGCCCGCGAAGCCTTGTCAAACATATTGGCAAACTGGCGCTCCAGGATACCATAGGTGTATTTAGCCTTTTGCTTTTCGGCCAACTGTACTGCGTATTCAGATTTCTTACCTCTTCTGCGCGACACTCCGTGTTGCCCGGGAGGGTAATTTTTCTTTTCAAAAGAACGATCGGGCCCGAAAATAGGGTCACCGAACTTCCGTGCGATCTTGGTTTTTGGTCCTGTATATCTTGCCATTTCTTCGCTTACTTAATAATATTAAACTCTTCTTCTTTTGGGTGGGCGGCAGCCGTTGTGTGGAATGGGTGTTACGTCAATGATCTCGGTAACTTCCACACCGTTGTTGTGAATGGTACGGATAGCGGACTCGCGCCCGTTTCCTGGCCCCTTCACATAAGCCTTCACCTTTTTAAGACCCAGTTCCATGGCGGTTTTGGTACAATCTTCAGCAGCCATCTGGGCAGCATACGGAGTGTTCTTTTTAGAACCCCTGAAGCCCATCTTACCTGCAGAAGACCAACTGATCACCTGACCTTTGGTATTGGTAAGAGAAATAATGATGTTATTGAAGGTAGCATTGATGTGCGCCTCACCGGCAGCCTCTATTACTACTTTTCTCTTCTTGGTACTTTTACCTGATGCTTTCTTTGCCATTGATCACACTAATTATTTGGTAGCCTTTTTCTTGTTGGCCACAGTTTTACGCCTTCCCTTACGGGTACGGGAGTTGTTCTTGGTTCTTTGTCCGCGCAGGGGCAGGCCGTTACGGTGGCGTACACCACGGTAGCACCCGATATCCATAAGGCGCTTTATGTTCAACTGAATTTCCGAGCGAAGTTCTCCCTCCACCTTAAAGCCTTCAGATATCACATTACGAATAGAGGTCAACTGGTCATCATCCCAGCTTTCAACCTTTGTATCGTAATCTACACCGGCCTGTTCCAGAATTTCTCTGGCACGGCTCTTTCCGATGCCAAAAATGTAGGTAAGGCCAATTTCGCCTCTTTTATTTTTAGGTAAGTCTATACCACCAATCCTCGCCATAGGTATTCAGTTATAATATTATCCTTGTCTTTGTTTGAATTTGGGGTTCTTCTTGTTGATCACATAAAGAACTCCCTTCCTGCGCACGATTTTGCAATCGGCACTTCTCTTTTTTATAGATGCTCTTACTTTCATAATCTTAATATCTGTAAGTTATCCTTCCTTTACTTAAATCATATGGAGACATCTCCAGTTTTACTTTATCACCAGGCAACAACTTGATGTAATTCATCCGCATTTTGCCTGAAATGTGGGCCGTTACAATGTGACCATTTTCCAGTTCTACCCGAAACATTGCATTACTCAATGCTTCGATTATACTGCCATCCTGTTCTATTGCCGATTGTTTAGCCATAAATTTTTTCTGCCACTCGTATTAAAATGCACTAACGGCCCGTCCTTTAAGTCTGCCTGACTTCATAAGGCCATCGTAGTGACGATTGAGTAAATAACTTTCTATTTGCTGCAGGGTATCCAAAGTAACCCCTACCATAATCAGCAGGCTAGTACCTCCGTAGAAGTAGGCAAACTGCGTGTTGACACCGGCAATCATCGCAAAGGCAGGAAGTATCGCCAGTATCGCCAGAAAGATCGATCCCGGAAGGGTGATCCGTGATAGTACGGTATCGAGAAACTCAGCCGTTTGCTTACCGGGTTTTATACCGGGTATAAAACCACCGTTGCGCTTGAGGTCCTCAGCCATTTGGTTGGTATTAACCTGAATGGCAGTGTAGAAATAGGTAAACAGGATGATCAATACTGCAAACACGAAGTTGTACCAAAATCCCTGTATATCACTGAACATTGACACCAGCCAGTTGGCATTTCCACTCTCAAGGCCTGCATAGCTCAGCACCGTTACCGGAATAAACATGATAGCTTGGGCAAAAATGATTGGCATTACACCGGCCGCGTTTACTTTCAACGGAATGTACTGACGAGCCATGTTACCTGAAAAGGTACGTCCGCCTGCGGTGCGCTTGGCATACTGCACAGGTACTCTCCGCACGGCCTGCACAAGGGCCACCGAAAGGAGTATTACCAACATCAGTATAGCAATTTCAATAATGAAAAGAACTAGTCCACCGCCAAGATCAATTTTCGATGCAAACTCCTGAAGGAATGCCTGTGGAAGGCTGGCGATGATACCCACCATAATAAGGAGGGAAATACCATTTCCTATTCCTTTATCTGTAATACGTTCACCAAGCCACATGGCAAATACGGTTCCTGCAGTAAGCACGATAATAGCCGTTATCCAAAAAGTGGTAGGGTTAATCGTGAGCCCTACGTTCTGACTCATAAGGTTTGCAATGTACCCCGGAGCCTGGGCGGCTGTAATGGCAATGGTTAAAAATCTTGTGATCTGGTTGATCTTTCTACGGCCACTCTCCCCTTCGCGCTGCATCTTCTGGATGGTAGGTACCGCCATTCCCAAAAGCTGAATAACAATGGAGGCCGAGATATAGGGCATAATGCCCAGGGCCAGTATTGAAGCGTTTGCAAAAGCACCTCCTGTAAAGGCATTCAAAATACCAAGAATACCACCATCGGCCTGATTCTGAAGTTCGGTGAGGCTTTCAGGGTCAATACCGGGAAGGACCACGTTTGAACCCAAACGGTATATGAACAAAAGACCCAGAGTAAGAAGTATCTTTTCCCTGAGTTCCTGAATCTTCCAGATATTTTTTAATGTTTCAATAAAACGCTTCATCCAATAAGATTGTTAGAGGGTTTTAGTTTCTCCACCCAGGCTCTCAATAGCCTCTTTAGCGGTTTTAGAAAAACCATGAGCTTCCACTGTCAACTTGGCTTTAAGCTCACCTCTTCCCAAAATTTTAATACGCTCCGACTTACTGATAAGGCCGTTATCACGAAGCATGGCCACATCAATAGTGTCAGTTGCCTTGCCCTCGTCAACAAGCTTTTGCAGGGTATCAAGATTAATACCATGGTACTCCACCCGGTTGATGTTGGTAAAACCAAATTTAGGTACCCTTCTCTGCAAAGGCATCTGTCCACCTTCAAAGCCGCTTTTCGATTTATATCCGCTGCGCGACTTGGCACCCTTATGACCACGTGTGGCAGTGCCACCATGACCTGAACCTTCACCGCGGGCAATGCGCTTGCGCGATTTTACTGATCCTTCTGCCGGCTTTAAATTATTTAAACCCATCACTTAATTTCTTAGTCGTTACTTAACTTCTTCTACTTCCACCAGGTGGGCTACCTTGCGCACCATACCCAATATCTGGGGAGTACCTTCATGCTCCACTACCTGGTTCATTTTGCGCAATCCCAGGGCCTGAAGAGTTTTCTTCTGGTCGGCCGGGCGTTTTATCTTACTGCGCACTTGTTTTACTCTTATCGTAGCCATCTTAGATTATCTTATCCGTTGAATACTTTATCCACGCTGATACCACGGGTTTTGGCAATGGTACCTGCATCGCGCAAGCTCAGCAGGGCATCAAAAGTGGCTTTTACCACGTTGTGAGGATTTGATGATCCTTTTGATTTTGCCAATACGTCATGCACACCCAAACTCTCAAGTACCGCCCTCATGGCACCACCGGCAATTACACCGGTACCATTTGAAGCAGGTCTTAGGAATACACGGGCACCACCATACTTACCCGATTGTGCGTGGGGAATACTGTTCTTCACCATGGGAATGCGCACCAAATTTTTCTTGGCATCTTCAATTCCCTTCTGAATGGCATCTGATACTTCCTTGGATTTTCCAAGACCATATCCTACTACTCCTTTTTCGTCACCTACCACTACGATAGCTGAAAAACCGAAGGTTCTACCCCCTTTGGTAACCTTGGTTACCCGTTGAATACCCACCACGCGGTCTGTAAGTTCCAGTCCGCTTGGCTTTACTCGTTGTACGTTTTTGTGACCTTTAATCATTGCGGTAACTTAAAATTTTAATCCTCCTTCGCGGGCACCATCAGCAAGGGCTTTTACCCGGCCGTGATATAAATATCCACTACGGTCAAAAGAAACCAGCTCCACGCCATTGGCCAGCGCTTTTTCAGCCACTTTCTTTCCTACTGCCTTGGCAATATCAGCGAAAGTACCTTCCTTGGTTATATCCTTCTCCAGTGATGAAGCGGCAGCTATAGTCTTGCCATCCACATCATTGATGAGCTGGGCATAGATCTCTTTATTACTGCGGTACACGGAGAGCCGAGGTCTTTCGGAAGTGCCGCTCACCTTTTTTCTAACCCTGCGCCTGATGCGCGATCTTCTTTCTAATTTGCTCAGTGCCATGTCTTATTATTTACTAGCAGTTTTACCGGCTTTTCTTCTCACATATTCACCCACATAGCGCACTCCTTTTCCTTTGTAGGGCTCAGGCTTGCGGAACGAGCGAACCTTGGCA
>CAZNMG010000195.1:0-7337 GCA_964574075.1 uncultured Owenweeksia sp. | reverse complement strand
CTTGATTATAAACTCGAAAATGTAACCGTGGTAAAGGATGACAGCCTGCGCCTGGATTGGTACATCAATGATACCACCTATAACGAAAAGCTTTTTACAAGCTGGAACATCCTGCGGGCAAATGATGATGATCAGTTTTATCCCCTTGCCCAGATTAAAGATATCAATGCCCGCTCTTTTTATGATACCACTTTAGGACCTGAGGTAGTGGATCATCTCCGGTTTCAGTATGCTGTGCAACTCGTGCAGAACTTTGATTTCCGCAAGCCTACCAACAATATTCGGAATATCCTCCTGAGCGATACCATCAGAAGCGATTCCAGCGCCTATGATCTTTACTGGACGGCCTATACTGGCTGGCCCGCGCCCTCTTACGAGGTGTTCATTGCTAAAACCGACACAGGGGCCACAACTCCTGACTGGCAAAATCACCTGGGGCCGGATAGCGGCTATTACCAAGCAGAATTTCTTATACCCGAAAAAGTTACCGCTGCCCAGGCGGGGGTTTACGCCTTCAAGGTTGAAGCAACATCACCCCTTGATCCCGATCTTAATTATATTTCCGAATCCAACTGGATTTATATTGAGCTGATAAAAGATCCCGATCCTGAAAATCCACCCCCCAGTACGGTTCCTAATGTGTTTACCCCGAACGGGGATGGCATGAATGACCGCTTCTACGTAAGCGCAGAAGGATACACTGATGTAACCATTGCTGTTTACAACCGGTGGGGGAAATTGGTATATGAAAACACGGAGTTCGAGCAACTCAACAGCATCTCCGACTTTCAGAAAAGAGGATGGGATGGAACCGACATGAACAGCGGACAAGTGCTGGCCGATGGTACGTACTATTATGTGATTACCATGAAAGATGAAGCCACCGGTACCACCGAAAATAAACAGGGGTCGGTCAATATTTTTAGTAATAACAGATAAGTAAAAAGCTATTTCAAAACAACCCCGGTCGTAATTACTTACACCCGGGGTTTTTTATGCTGAGGATGCTGCTTTACATTGGTTTGAGGACGAAGTCCTCCATGAACTTGGTAGTATAATTTCCTGCCAGATAATCGGGGTGGTCCATTAACTGCCTGTGAAAAGGAATCGTAGTTTTAACCCCCTCTATCACAAATTCATCCAATGCCCTTCTCATTTTGTCTATAGCCTCCTCACGGGTTTGTGCCGTGGTTATCAGCTTGGCAATCATAGAATCATAAAATGGCGGGATGTTGTAACCTGCATACACATGCGTATCGAGTCTGATGCCGTGACCACCCGGAGCATGGAATGTGGTGATCATCCCGGGAGATGGTCGGAAGCCATTAAAAGGGTCTTCAGCATTAATGCGGCATTCGATGGCGTGTAGTTGCGGTTCATAGTTCTTCCCTGAAATAGGAATACCGGCAGCCACTTTTATCTGCTCCCGAATGAGATCGTAATCAATTACTTGTTCAGTAATAGGATGCTCCACCTGAATACGGGTGTTCATTTCCATAAAATAGAAATTGCGGTTTTTGTCCACCAAAAATTCAATGGTGCCTGCCCCTTCATATTTTATATATTCTGCCGCCCGTATTGCGGCCTTCCCCATTTTATTGCGCAATTCCTTGGTCATAAAAGGAGAAGGCGTTTCTTCCGTAAGCTTCTGGTGCCTCCTTTGAATGGAGCAATCCCTTTCAGAAAGGTGACAGGCCTTACCGTTTGAATCCCCGACTATCTGTATTTCGATATGCCGGGGCTCCTCGATCAGCTTTTCCATATACATGCCACTATTCCCGAAAGCTGCACCGGCTTCCTGCCGGGCATTTTCCCAGGCTTTTTTCAGGTCTTCCTCTTTCCACACTGCACGCATACCCTTACCTCCTCCACCGGCTGTAGCTTTTAGCATTACAGGATAACCGATTTCCAAGGCAATACTCACGGCCTGTTCATAGGATTCCAGCAAGCCTTCGGAGCCTGGTACCGTAGGTACTCCAGCCTCTTTCATTGTTGCTTTGGCCGTGGACTTATCCCCCATTTTCTCAATCATCTCCGGACTCGGGCCGATAAACTTTATTCCATTCTCACTACATATCCTAGAAAACTTGGCATTTTCTGACAAGAATCCGTAACCGGGATGAATCGCATCTGTATTGGTTATTTCGGCTGCCGCAATTATGCTGGGAATGTTTAGGTAAGATTCACTACCAGCAGGGGGGCCTATGCAAACAGCTTCATCCGCAAATCGTACATGCAGGCTTTCCTTATCCGCAGTGCTATAAACCGCAACCGAAGGGATACCCATTTCCTTACAGGTTCGGATTACCCTTAGGGCTATCTCACCGCGGTTTGCAATAAGTATTTTTTTGAACATAAACTTGGATTTAGCTCCGCAACCGGGTTATGATGGATCAATCAAAAACAGCGGCTGATCATACTCAACCGGGGTTTGGTCCTCCACCAATACCTTCACGATCTTACCACTTACCTCACTTTCGATCTCATTAAAAAGCTTCATGGCCTCAATGATACACACCACAGATCCTTTTGAAATTTCATCACCCACATTTACAAAAATGTCTTTATCAGGTGAAGGCCGTCTGTAAAAGGTGCCGATCATTGGGGATTTAATGGTTACGTAACGGGCATCGTCTTCCTCAGGGGCCGAAGATGAAGGCGCAGCAGGCGCTTGTGAAGGTTGTGGGGCTGCCTGATGGGCGGGCGCAGATTGTGGTGCCTGCACGTGGTGAGGCATCGAGTATACCTGCGGCACAGGATTCTCGCTCTTATAAGCCGCATCAGTTTTGATGTTTATCTTAAAATCTTCTGTTTCAAGGTTTACTTCCGCCGCTCCTGAACGAGCAACAAATTTAATCAGGTTCTGAATTTCTTTCAAGTCCATAACTAAGTGGATTGATTGGTTACAATTATTACAAAATTCTAAAAAAAATCGGGTTCGGATTATTTACCATCATAAGCCCATGTAAGGTAGGTGGCGCCCCAGGTAAATCCTCCTCCAAAGGCCGAAAATATAAGGTTGTCACCTTTTTTAAGTTGTTTTTCATAATCGGAAAGGCAAAGGGGCAGTGTAGCATTGGTTGTGTTCCCGTAACGCATAATATTCAACATCACCTTATCTTCTCCTATTCCCATTCTCTTGGCTGCAGCATTTATTATCCTGAGATTAGCCTGGTGTGGTACTAAAAAGTCCACATCTTCAGAGGTAAGGTTGTTTTTCTCCATTATTTCCGCACAAACCTCCGCCATCCTTGTCACGGCAAACTTAAAGACCTGCTGGCCCACCTGATGTACAAAATGCTCACGCCTCGCCACAGTCTCTTCAGTTGGAGGAGACATGGAACCTCCTGACTTTATGTATAAGAACTCCCGCCCTGCACCATCACTCCTCAATATTGTGTCCTGCAAGCCGTAGCCTTCCTCATTGGGCTCCAGCAATACTGCCCCGGCCCCATCTCCAAAAATAACACAGGTGGTACGGTCAGTATAATCTACAATAGATGACATCTTATCACCACCAATGATCAGCACCTTCTTATACTTACCTGTCTCAATAAATTGAGCTCCGGTGGTTAGTGCATACAGAAACCCGGAGCATGCCGCCTGTAAATCGAAGCCAAATGCATTTACCGCCCCTATTTGTGTGGCAATATATGTTCCTGTAGCCGCCACAGGCATATCAGGTGTTGCTGTAGAACAAATTACCAGGTCTATCTCTGCCGGGTCTATATTTCTTTTTTGGAGGAGATCATTGGCCGCTTTTATCGCCATATAGGAGGTGCCAAGTCCATCGCCTTTTAAAATCCTGCGTTCTTTTATTCCTGTTCTGGTGGTGATCCACTCATCCGTGGTGTCCACCATTGTTTCCAAAATCTCATTGGTAAGCCGGTAATCGGGAATATAGCTCCCAACGGCTGTTATAGCTGCTTTTGCTGCCATCTTTGTATAAAGGTCTTTTCTATTTTGTCCGCGAGTTTTACGCGGCTCACTTTTTCGGTGGCCAGTATCATATTCTTTATAGCTTCAGCGCTGGAGATCCCGTGGCCTAAAAGCACGTTTCCTTTGAGGCCTAATATAGGGGTGCCGCCATACTTTTCATAATTCAATTGCTCCAGAAAGGAATTCTTTAAGCCAAAGGATTGAATAAGGTTGTAGAAACCCTCGGTTTGCTTTAAGAAGACATTGCCGGTAAACCCATCGCAAACAATCACATCAGCCTCTGAGGTATAAAAATCACGTGCTTCCACATTGCCGACAAAGGTAAAATCTTTAAGGCTCTTAAGGAGTTGATAGGATTTTTGATAAAGAACACTGCCTTTACCCTCCTCTGCCCCGGTGTTGAGAAGCCCAACAACAGGGTCTTCGATGCCAAAAACTTCCTGCGCATATATAGCGCCCAGGTAGGCAAACTGCACGAATTGCTGTGGGCGGGTATCTACATTGATACCTACATCGAGTAAAATATTAAAACCCCCTCCGGCATTCGGAAATGTAGAAACTGCACACGGACGGTCGATCCCTTCAATACTGCCCAGAGTGTTGAGAGCCGCCACCATTATGGCGCCCGAATTCCCGGCACTTGCCAATCCAACAATCTCCCCTTTTTTCAGGAGGTTGAATCCGATGTTTAATGAAGAATCCTGCTTTTGCTGAAATGCCTTTACGGGATGATCACTCATCTCTATGGTTTCGCTGGCCGCCACTACCCTGTAGTTAGCTTCAGGAGGAAAGGGATTATCAGTAAGGAATTCATTAATAATCCCGGCATTGCCGATAAGATGTAATACGGTTTCCGAATCCAGAATTGGCAAGGCACGCCCACATCCTTCTAAAACAACCAGGGGGGCATGATCTCCCCCCATTATATCAATTCCGATATTGATCATAAAGAAAAAAGGCAGCCTTAAACTACCTTTTCAAACAACTTATGCTGCCGCTTGTTTTTCCATCACCACCTTACCTTTATAGTAAAGTTTCCCCTCGTGCCAATAGGCGCGGTGATACAGGTGAGGTTCTCCGGTAACCGCGCAAATAGCCACGGTAGGAGCAACAGCTTTGTAATGCGTTCTGCGCTTGTCTCTTCTGGTTTTAGACTGCTTACGTTTAGGATGTGCCATTGTATTCTATTTAAAAAACTCTTAATTCAACAAATCTTTGAGTTTGTTCCACCGGGGATCAACCTCTTCAGGCTCTTTGTCTTCAGCGGGCCTGCTATTTATAGGATCCAACTGCTCCAGTTGAGCAAGGATCGCTTTTCCTTCTTCACTTTCTTCCAAATCAGGCCGCACTCTTTTTAGTGGAACGGTCAATACTGCCAATTCGTAAAAGTATTGAGCAACATTTATTGTGTGCTCAGCCATAGGAAGAACCAATACTTCCTCATCGGAATCATTGAACTCCTCACCAAATTTCACCATCAACTTCATCTCAGCCTCTATCGGAAGATCAAACGGGTCGGTGGTGATATCACAAGGTACTGTCACTTTCCCCTGTATTTGGAAATCCAGTTCGAGGCTGCTTTCCTTTTTGATAAATTTAAGATAACCAGTCAGGTCAGCCTCTTCAAAATCACTATACTCAAAAAGCTCAAAGAACTCGTTAGTTAATTGAAACTCAAATAAGTGCTCTCCTAACTTCAGACCTGAAAATCTTACGTCATAATCCTTCAAGCGCTGCATGCTATTCCTCTCAAAAAGTTAGAGCCGGCAAAGGTACAAAATCTTTTAATCCAAGACCTTAATAATCTTTCTTTCCTTTTTTAACGGGGAGCGGGTTGCTGGTTATTTCCCTGCTCACTTTTCTATTAGCTGCAAGATGGCATGCGAGATACACGGCCTCCCGAAAGGAGGACTCATTGGCAACCCCTTTTCCCGCAATGTCAAAACCGGTTCCGTGGTCGGGACTGGTTCTTATCACCGGCAGGTTGGCACTGAAGTTTACCCCCTTGCCGAAGGAAACCGTCTTAAAGGCCACCAATCCCTGATCGTGGTACATCGCCAGAACCGCATCAAACATCATGTGCTTCCTGGCACCAAAAAAACTATCAGCCGGAAAAGGACCAAAAGCCATTATTCCTGCATCAAAAGCATCTTTTACCGTAGGGGCCACCACCTCGGCATCTTCACTGCCAATTACTCCACCATCTCCTGCATGAGGATTCAGGGACAATACGGCAATCTTTCCCTTCTTAATATGGAAATCATAATTCAGGGTCTCGTTTAGCTGGATCAGCTTTTTCAGGAGGCTTTCTTTGGTAAGGTTTCCGGAAACTTCCTTCAGCGGAAGGTGTACTGTGGCCAGTGCCATCCTCATTTCTTCACTCACCAAAAGCATGGTGGCTTTTGCATTAAAACGGCTTTCGAGGTAATCGGTGTGGCCGGTAAACCGAAACTGATCACTTTGAATGGAGGCTTTGTTGATAGGAGCGGTAACCAGTGCATCAATTTTTCCTTCCTCCAAGGCATCGCAGGCAAGCTCAAGAGACCTGGCGGCATAGGCGCCCACCGCTGCATTTTCCTTTCCAAGTTCCAGAAATACTTCCTCCTTCCAGCAGTTCAGCAAATTGGCTTTTTGAGTTTTGAGCTGATCGAATGCATTTATAATATGAAAGTTGAAATCCTCCATCTCCAGTGCCTTGCGGTGAAAAGAAGCCACCTTTGACGAGGCAAACACCACGGGCGTGCACAGCTCAAGCATTTCGCTATTGGCAAAGGTTTTCATAATAATCTCCATTCCGATACCATTAAGGTCGCCACAGGAGATTCCGATTACCGGCTTTCTGTTTTCCTGCATCAGGCCAGGGATTTTATGTAGTCATAAATAAGGCGAACACCTACACCGGTGCCTCCCTGCAGGCGATAGCTATCGTCACTACTGAGATAAGCCGGTCCGGCAATATCGAGGTGTATCCAGGGATACTCGGTAAAGCGCTGTAAAAATTTACCTGCAGTTATCGCACCTCCTTCGCGCCCACCAATGTTCTTTACATCGGCAATCGTTGACTTTAGCAGTTCGTTATAGTCATCCCAAAAAGGAAATTCCGCGATCCGCTCATGGACCTCGTTTCCTGATTTTTTTAGATCCTGCATTACCTCTTCACCAGCTGTGCCCATTGCCACAACACCATATTTTCCAATAGCTACTGCCGCAGCCCCTGTGAGTGTAGCAAGATCTATTACAAGCTTTGGTTTCAGCTTTTTGGCATAGGCCAGGGCATCCGCCAATATCATGCGTCCTTCAGCATCAGTATTGAGAACTTCTACAGTGGATCCATCATACATGGTAATTACATCCCCTGGAACATAGGCATTCTCCCCAGGCCGGTTATCGGTGGCCGG
>CAZNMG010000194.1:0-3257 GCA_964574075.1 uncultured Owenweeksia sp. | reverse complement strand
GTTTTCATTCTTAAAGAAATTGGCGCCCGTGGCAAAGTGGAGCAATTGATAGCCTCGGGGGGGTGGGGCTAGATCCAGCCCTTCAGGATAGTGGTTTTGCCGGGCCACCACCTCGTGGCCGATTTTAAAAAATATGTTTTTTTTCCAGCCCGGATCCCAGTTCACACTGTGCAGCAGTCGTGAAGGCGGCATAAGGATGAGGTTCTTGTTTTCCGAGCGGTTGTAGCCACGCAGGTAGCTGCCTGTAAATTCATAGCTAAAGTGGTGAGGAAAAAAAATAGTAGCAGAAATGTCGGCACCGGCCAGCAATACATCGGCTTGGGTGTAGCGGTATACCGGAAATGCACCACGGATGGTGAGCCTCGGCTCCGGCTCGGGCACCTGAAAAATAAAGTTATTAATAGGATTGACGTAGGCTGTGAGTTCCACCTTTACCTTTCTTGAAAAATTCACACTCAGGATGTTGCTCCAGTTTAGTGAATTTTCAGGCACCAATAATGAATCCCCGGTTTCGATGGTGGCGGAGCCGTGGTGCAGGCCCTCACTAAGCAGCTCTATCACATGGGGTGGGCGACTGGCCAGAGCCATGTTGGTGCTGTATTGCCAGTGTTCGTTTATACGATAGGTAGCACCGGCAATTGCCGCCCAGTTGTGAAACCGGAATTCGAGCTGCTGCAAGCGGTTTTGGCGGTCGTATTTTTGTGCCAGGGTATACTCATAATCGTAGCGCAGGCCCAGCTCCAGTATCCAATTTCGCAGGTCCACTTCTTCAAAGGCAAAAGCACCCAGCTGGTAACGGTTGTAGTTGGGCAGAATGGGGCGTATACCCGTGCCGGGGATGTTGGTGTTTACTTGAAGAAGACCGCTCAGGCCGTATCTGGCTGTCCACCTCGGGTGGTGGCGGGTATTAAGTTTCAGGTCCAACGTCTGCGTTTGCAGGCGCAGGTCATTCGCGGGGGTATTGTCGCTCAGACCTCTCCGAAAGTCAAATTCCTTACGCCTGTTTTGTTGAAAGCCATACACCGCCTCCCAAAAAGTGTAGGTATCATAGCGGTAGTTCGCAGAAGCTTTGGCCAGGCTGTGGCCAATCTCTTGCCGGGGGTTGTTAATATGATAGGAAAAAGGGCGGATGTACAATGGCTCGTCCCGGGCTATGGCGGAGTCGAGGTCGCTTACATTTCCGATGCTGCTGGCGCTCAGCAGGGCAATCTCTTTGCTGAAATGGCTTAGATAAACTGAGGTGGTGAGGTTGCCTTTTTTAAAGCCGGCCTCCAGCGATCCGTTCAGTTCTGCTGTTCCGGTGTTGCTCAGAACATAATCCGGGGCCTCCAAATCGCCCAGCCGCTTGCCACTAAGCTGTGCCCGATAGGCAAAACCTTTTCCCAGACCTTCTTCAACTTCAAAAGATCCTGTCCCCCCGCGGCCGTTGCTTTGCGCAGAAAGTAAAGCATTACCCCTAAAATCTTCCCCGAATGGGAGACGTCCAGGTTCAATTTTTAGCACCCCTCCCAAGGCCCCCGGCCCGTACTGAACGGCTGCGGCTCCTTTTACCACCTCTATATTGTCGGCTGTGTAAAGGTCTATGTTCAGACCATGCTCCAAGCCCCATTGCTGATCTTCCTGCCGTATGCCGTTGTTGGTGGTCACCACCCGGTTTCCATACAGGCCATGGAATACTGGTTTCACGATATTATTGCCCGACTCCAGGCTGGTGGCCCCGCTTATTTGTTCGGTGAGTTCGGCCAGTGAAAGGCCCTGGCTTAGTTGCAGCTGTCGGCCGTCTACTACCTCCCTGGCCTGCGAGCTCCGCCTGATGTTTTCTTCTACCACTTCAGCTTCCTGCAACATTTCCTGATGATGCTCCAGGTAAAAGTTAAAGTTTACTACATCATTTTTTAAGCTAATCATATGGCTCAAAGGTTCACAACCGATATGTGAAACCACCACTCTGTACTCCCCCGGGCAAATATTTTTTAAAATATAGGTCCCGGTGCTGTCGGTGGTAGTGCCCCGTTCCAGTTCCGGGAGGTACACTTCTGCCAATGGGAGGGGCTGGCCATCGTGCTCATCTATCACGCGGCCCGAAATGGAGAGCGTGCAATCTTTCTGGCCGTGAAGCTCAAGGCCGAATACAGTCAACACTGCAAGTGCCAATAGTTTCATAAAATTTCAATGAAATGAAAATGCTGAAGATTCCGTTTGAGCGGAAGAAGGTTAAGGAGGTTAAACCAGTTCAGCGGGCGGCCCACGGCTCGAAAAGTGCAGGAAAGGACAGTTGTAATCGACCTCTCCCCAATGGGTAAACTTCAGCCTGATGGGGCTTTGGGTGCAGCATTCAAAATTTTCGAAGCTTCTGTAGTGAGGTAGAATGTGAAAGTCACAAATAGCGCATTGATGGTCTTGCGAAAAACTGACCGTGTTGTTTTGTTCCTCCCCGGAATTATGCTCGCAATCATGATATAACTCAGAGGGTATATGCAACGCCAGCACAAGCGTCAGTAAAGCAAAAGAAATGTAACGGATGCAGGACCGTAATGCGCTCATCGAAGGCAAAGGTATGAAGCTTAAGTTTAAGAATGTAAATAGAAATGCACCGCGGAAGGTATGGTAGCGGTTGTTATTTGTGATTCGCGGTTATAAAAGTTTTGGGGTTAACATTTCCAGTGGAATCAGTCTATCAATTGAGTCTGCTTAATAAAGTGTGTCAGCTAACGCTTCGACCACCCTATCACGCTTACAGCTTTGCATTACAATATTCTCAGGGTCATTTTGGTTAAATCACTCTTATCACTTTTGCCACAGCTTCTGCGCATGCCTCGCCATCCATGGCAGCACTCACAATGCCGCCCGCATAACCGGCTCCCTCACCACAGGGGAAGAGGTTTGAAATCTGGGGGTGTTGGAGGGTTTCAGGATTTCTTGGTATTCGGACCGGGCTACTGGTGCGGCTTTCAATTCCCACTACATTTGCTTCTTCGGTAAAGTAGCCTTTCATTTTCTGCCCAAACTTTGGGAATGCCTGTTTAAGGCGTTCTGCAATAAATGGCGGTAACACCTCGTGTAAGGGCGCTGAATTTAAACCCGGTACGTAGCTGCATTCATTCAGTGTTGAGGAAACCTTTCCCTTCACAAAATCGGTGAGCCGTTGGGCAGGAGCGGTTTGGTTGCTTCCCCCCGCCTTCCACACAGCGTTTTCTGCTTCTGCCTGAAAGGCTAATCCGGCCAGGGCCCCGTGACTTTGATATTTCTGCAGGTCT
>CAZNMG010000193.1:0-2729 GCA_964574075.1 uncultured Owenweeksia sp. | reverse complement strand
TTTCCATTTTCTTCGGCAGGTTGAAAAATAAGGCAAACCTCACCTCTCGCAGGAGGATTTTTTACAAGGTGTGCGGCTACGCCTATCATAATGGTTGTGTGCCCATCATGTCCACATTTATGCGATACACCAGCCTCCCGGGATCTGTGCTCAAAATCGTTGATTTCCTCAATGGGCAGGGCATCAATATCTGCACGTAGCAGTATTTTCTTCCCGGGATCATTTCCTTTAAAAATAAGAGCGAGGCCGGTACCGCCCACTTCCATTATTTCCTTTACACCACTCTCCTGCAGCATTTTCTTTATAAAGTCCTGCGTCTGGTGTTCGCTTCCCGAAAGCTCCGGGTGGCGGTGCAAATGCTGACGGATTTCCTGCAACTTCTGCAAAGTCATTACTTGCTTTTCTTATAGCGCATCTCAAGATACTTGTTGGTAAAACCGATTCGTTCATACAAGCGTTTGGCCGGATTATCAGGCTCCACATGAAGGGCAATATCACCTTCACAGCGATTGATCACTTCCTCCATCAGCTTTTTTCCAAATCCCTTTCCCCGGGTGCTGCGATCTACAGCTATGTAAACCAGAATATGGTCAGGGATGTAACCCGACATATTGGTATCGTTGATCACCACAATACCTTTTATCTCCTCACCCTCATGTCCTATGGTGATGAAACCTCCGTTATTAAACACGTACTTCAGGCATTTCTGAATGTCGGCCTTTTCATCTCCATATTGCTCCAGGTGGTCGTATAGGAAATCGGTTATAGCATTGTTGTTGAAGCCGGGGTGCTCACCCGTGGATTTGTCTATGATTGTAAATTCCATTTCTTATTCTTTAAAAGATTCGCAATAGCGATGTACAAAATTAATGACACGCTTATCCCAAAAATGTTGGGATCAAGGTCCAGCGGCATTCTCACCAGCCCGGCCTTTCTCAGTATCTCCAGGGTTAAAGTGGTTGTTCCTCCGCTGAGCATGGCCGCCAATGCTGCAATGGCATTCTTCTCCTTAAAGAACAGGGCAGCCAGCAAGGGAACAAACAGCCCCGAAACCATGAATGAATAGGACAGCAACATAAGATCAAGAACATTGGTCATTACTGTAGCTAATAGCAGCGCAACGGCTCCCAATAAAAAGGTAGCTACCTGTGAATATCTAAGCAGGTCTTTTTCATTCACCTTGAAGAACCTTCCGATGATATCCGTAACCACATTGCCGCTTGCTGCCATCAGGCAGCTGTCTGCCGTACTCATTATTGCTGAAAAATAGGCCGACATCATCAGTCCCATCAATCCTACCGGGAGCACCGTGCGCAACATCACAGGGAGCCCCATTTCACTGTCCATAGCTGCTGCAGTGTCGTATCCCAGCTCGGTAAACATCCCCTGTTCCACGGCAACCCGGGCGAACAGTCCCAAAAGAACACCCATAAAAGCCATCACCGGCCATTCAAACAATCCGGCTATAAACCAGGCTTTCCTGGCGGTTCTTTCATCGCGGCTGGCATAAATTCGTTGATACAGTGTCATCCCTATAAACCATATCGGAATAATGGTTACCCCCCAGTTTACGAGCTGCTGCCACTGAAGATTAAAAATATCGAGAAAGGAAGGATCAAGTGTGGTAGTAATACCTCCCCAGCCTCCAACGGCTATGTAGCCCAGGGGGATTCCGATGAATATCAGTCCGCCCATTAGTAGGATCCACTGAACCGTATCGGTATAGATAACGGCTTTGAGTCCGCCCAACACCGTATACACTACGGCAGTTACTCCCATTATTAATACCGCATCCCTGAGATCAAGTATCGGGAAAGTGGCGACTGCAAGTTTTGCCCCGGCCAATATTTGTGCGCTGGTAAAACCTATGTAGCCAATGGCAGAAATAATACCCGCTACGAGAGCTACGCGTGGGTTAAAGAGGTGCAGGAAAATTTCAGGAAAGGTGTAAAGGCGGTGTTTCCGCAGAAGCTTAAATACCCTTGGTATCAAAAAAATTGCACTGAGCCACGCTCCTATTAATCCGGTAAAGAGCATCCAGCTGCCCGCAAGCCCAATGGCAAAGCCCAGTCCGCCAAGTCCTATAGAAAAACCCCCGCCAACATCAGTAGCTACCACGCTGAGGCCAATATGCCCACTACTCATACTCCTGCCACCTACGTAGTAGTCATCAATATCCTTGTTTCTACGCATGAAGTAGAAACCTACCCCCAGCATCGCCAGCAGGTAAACAATAAATATGGTGAGGTCTATATAACTAATCAAAACCACTGCGAAGATCAGGATTTTAATACTGAAGGACTATTCTTACACAAAACTCTTTAGCTGGAACGGCTCTTGTAGTATATTGGCCTCATGAAGTTTTGGATAGCACCTTTTATTCTTGCTCTGCTTACCGGTTGTAAAAGCACCATTGTTTTTACTGATCACCACTACGAAATAAAACCATCTGGTAAAACCCTCACCTACCGCATTGCAAGCCCAAAGGATCCAAGCAAGAAAGCCGTGCTTCTGCTGAATGACCACCCCGATACCATGAACCTCGCTGATTCGGAACTAAGCCGATTTTTTGTGGACAATGGCTTCAATATTATCCTTCCCGGCAAGGCAGGCGAGGGTTTTCTGCAGCAACAAAGTTTTGATTCCAAACAAAACCGTATAGACGATATTGTAGCCCTCCTCTACGACCTGGACAGTCTTAAATCTGAAGGACTCATTATTACAGGTAT
>CAZNMG010000192.1:0-2813 GCA_964574075.1 uncultured Owenweeksia sp. | reverse complement strand
GGGGCTTCTGTCATGAAATTTGGGCAAAGCAAAATTTATGACCAGGGCGATGAAGTATGGTTTGAGCTTTATTTTGATAACCGGTATTTAAATACGGGAAAGTATGATCTGCGTATAACTGCGTTCAATGGTGAGAATACTCAAAGCGATTTCCTGACCCTGGCACTAACGGAACTGCCACTGGAATATGAAGGACATACGGTGCTCACCAACAGCGGATCAGATGCCGGTATTTGGTTTTATCCTACCGGAGAACCTGCAAAGAGCACAATTCTCACGGGAGAATATAAGAATTTGGAGGTGAATAATGTGCAACAAAGAATAGCCGTAGCACCGCTGGTCGAAGGTCAGCTCACAGGTTTGAATCTGAAAATGGAAACTGTTTATAGTCTTCCCGGTTTTGCAGCACCAGGAGAAAGACAATATGAAGAGATGATCTCCCATGACGATCTTATCTATGTTTTTAGTTACCAGCGGGAGGCCAGGGCTTTGGATGCTGACGGAAATATTGTTCGCTCTTACGCCATTTCCAATCTTATTCCCCTGAAGGGGGCTTTCGGTAATGGCAGGCTTATAATGGCATGCAAGGAACCCGGTAAGGAATTGTATTTCTTAGCATCCCTAAATCCGCAGAATGGGGCGGTTTTAAAACAAACTAATATGGGCGGCAGGCCCCTGGCCATTTCGTATTCGCACGATGATCATTTTGTTGTGGCATATGAAAAGGATGGCAATACAGAAATAAGTGATTACAATGCGGTGACCAATACGCTCACAGAGTTTGATGTAATTGCAAACGAGCTGGCAGTTTCGATAGCCACTTTGCCCGATAGCAGGATATTGCTGGGGACCCTTCAAAAAGTTTACGAACTCAACCTTGAGCAGTATCAAATGGCACAGGTGCTTTATAACTTCGGGGCGACAGCAATGGAGTATGAGGAAATCAGCGGGGAGATGTATTATGCCTCAGGGCTGAGTGTACTAAAGGGAACAATTGGTAATGCCACATCCTTAGTTTCTACGAGTCCTTCACCAATTTTGCAACTCGATTTAATATACAATAAATGAAGCAATCATTATTCCTGATTTTTATAAGCATAACCCTGTTTGCGAGGGGTCAAAATGTTGAGGTGGTAAGTAATGTGATCAATTTTGCGGATGCCACTGAAATATCATCAACCTCGGCTGAAGTGATCATTTTAAACCCCGGGATATATCCCGTAGATGTTTCGGATATCGATCTTTTTGAGCTGTATTCCTCTCAGCCTTTTTCTGTGGCTGATACTGCTTTTACATTAATGCCCCAGGATTCACACAAGGTGGTTGTAAATTTTTTACCCCGTCACAATATTCAACACAGTATGGGGCTGGTTATTAAAACTACTTCGGGTTTTGGCCATGTTGCGGTAGAACTTGAAGGCCAGGGAAAGTATTCCGATTCCTATTATTCCACTACGGAAAATAAGTCGGAAGAAGCTTTAAAGACAGCGCTTAAAACCAGGATTGGCCTCGGATATAACTCACTGGGCTATACCACCGCCCGCGATAATATGTACGGTTCAATTGATAATGACAGTGGAGTTGTGGAGTGTGTTTATACAGGCCGCACAGCCACCTTTAATACCCGGGCGGGGGCTAATGCCAATAGTTTTAACACCGAACATACCTATCCCCAGGGTATGTTTAATCAAAACGAGCCCATGAGGAGCGATCTCCACCACCTTTTTCCTACAGATGTAGCGGCAAACAGCCAGAGGGGAAATGACCCTTTTGGCATTGTAACCAATTCTGTCTGGAGCCAGGGCGGATCCGCGAGTGGTGGAGGGAAGTTTGAGCCCCGTGATGTTCAGAAAGGCGCCACAGCCCGGGCAATGATGTACTTTGTTTTACGATACCAGGACTACAATAATTTTTTTCAATCTCAGGCCAATGTGCTTTACACCTGGCATGAGCAATTTCCTCCAGGTGCGAAGGAAAAATCGAGGAACTCTGAAATAGCGGCCTTGCAGAACAGCCGCAATCCCTTTGTGGACTATCCGCAGTTTAAGGAGCGCATCACTTCTTTAGTTGGTAATGGCACCGCCCCGGCAGTAAAGGAATTATACCTTTCCGATGATACTATTGATCTCGCATGGCGGGCAGGGAGATATGTGTACGATTTTGTTTTGTACAATTCAGGAAATACAGATATTACCCTTACAAATTTCTCTTTATCCGATACAAGTCTTCATTTTGATCAGGGAGCACCGGGACAACTGATAATTGGTCCCCACCAAAGTGCAACCCTGCCGATCTCCTTTAATTCCGCCAAAAATTATGCAGGCAATTTTCTTCAGTTTGATACGGATATTCAGGGTCAATCAAGCATTTTGGTGCCCATAGAAAGCGGTACAGAGATAGGAATGCCCGAGCATAATACGGTAAGGTGGGAAATATATCCTAACCCTGTTGAAGATCACATCACTATTAAGGGATCCAAAGAGAGCATTGAACGAGTGTGGCTCAATTCCATGTCGGGGGCAAGAGAAGAGTTAACCTATAAACCCGGAGAACGCCTGTATATGGGAGATAAAGCTCCTGGTTTGTACCTGCTTACCATCCAAACAAGGGAAGGAATTACCCTCAGCAAAAAGGTGGTGATTAAATAAGAAAACCCACCTCCGGTGGTGGGCTTTCAGATCATCTGCAGATGTTTCTTCAGCGAAACTTCAACAGTATGAGCTACGAGTGTATAAAACTCTTCCGGCTCGTTATCCAACTGAACCTTTTCCAAAGCCCTGTAATAACTTAGCCTGGAGTTCGGATCTCCCTTA